>NZ_JANIAG010000034.1:0-39801 GCF_028682155.1 Pseudomonas sp. 39004 | reverse complement strand
TATGCCTTCGCCAATCTGACGCTTTGCTGGCACGGTCGACCAAGGGGCAGCCAAAGGTTAGCCGCAAAGCGGCCCCAGGCTTTTACAAGAGTCAGATCAGATCACTCGATCTGCCCATGGCAATGCTTGAACTTCTTGCCCGAACCGCACCAGCATGGCTCGTTGCGGCCCAGCTTCTGGTCGTTGCGCACCGGTGCCGTGGCCACGGCCACTTCGGCGCCTTCTTCGCTCAATTGCTCGCTTTCAAGGCCTGGCGCAGGGGCATGCTGGAACTGCATGCGGCTGGCCAGCTCTTCGGCCTCGCGGCGCAGGCGGGCTTCTTCTTCGATCGGGTCTTCGCGGCGCACCTGAACGTGCGACAGCACGCGGATGGTGTCGCGCTTGATCGACTCGAGCAGCTCCTGGAACAGCGTGAACGACTCGCGCTTGTACTCCTGCTTCGGGTTCTTCTGCGCATAACCGCGCAGGTGAATACCGTGGCGCAGGTGGTCCATGGTCGACAGGTGGTCTTTCCACAGGTCGTCCAGCACACGCAGCAGAATCTGCTTCTCGAAGGTACGCAGGGCGTCGATGCCGGCCTGGTCTTCCTTCTCGGTGTAGGCGCTGGTGATCTCGCTCAGCAGCTTCTCGCGCAGGGTCTCTTCGTAGAGGTGGTCGTCCTCGTCGAGCCATTGCTGGATCGGCAGCTTCATGGCGAAATCGCTCGCCAGCGAGGCTTCCAGGCCGGCCACGTCCCACTGCTCGGGCAGCGATTGCGGCGGGATGTGCTGGCTGATGGTAGCGTCTAGCACTTCCTTGCGGAATTCGGCGATGGTATCGCCAATGTTCTCGGCCGCCAGCAAGCTGTTGCGCATGTGGTAGATCACCTTGCGCTGCTCGTTGGCCACGTCGTCGTATTCGAGCAGCTGCTTGCGGATGTCGAAGTTGCGGCCTTCGACCTTGCGCTGGGCTTTCTCGATGGCGTTGGTGACCATGCGGTGCTCGATCGCCTCGCCGGACTGCATGCCCAGTGCCTTCATGAAGTTCTTCACCCGATCGGAGGCGAAGATGCGCATCAGGCTGTCTTCGAGCGACAGGTAGAAGCGGCTGGAACCTGGGTCACCCTGACGGCCGGAACGGCCACGCAGCTGGTTGTCGATACGGCGCGACTCGTGACGCTCGGAGGCGATCACATGCAGGCCACCCGACTCGATCACCTGCTGGTGGCGCTTCTGCCAGTCGGCCTTGATCTGCGCGATCTGTTCGGCGGTCGGGCTGTCCAGGGCAGCCACTTCGGCTTCCCAGTTACCGCCCAGCAGGATGTCGGTACCACGGCCAGCCATGTTGGTGGCGATGGTCAACGCGCCCGGAGCACCCGCCTGGGCGATGATCTCGGCTTCCTTCTCGTGGTACTTGGCGTTCAGTACCTTGTGCTCGATACCTTCCTTGAGCAGCAGGTTCGACATGTGCTCGGAAGTTTCGATGGTGGCAGTACCCACCAGTACCGGGCGACCCAGGGTCATGCTTTCTTTGATGTCGGCGATGATCGCAGCGTATTTCTCGTCGGCGGTCAGGTACACCAGGTCGTTGAAGTCCTTGCGCGCCAGCGGCTTGTTCGGCGGGATCACCATCACGTTGAGGCCGTAGATCGACTGGAACTCGAACGCTTCGGTGTCGGCCGTACCGGTCATGCCGGACAGCTTGGTGTAAAGGCGGAAGTAGTTCTGGAAGGTGGTCGAAGCCAGGGTCTGGCTCTCGGCCTGAATGTTCAGGTTCTCTTTCGCTTCGATGGCCTGGTGCAGGCCTTCGGACAGGCGACGGCCGGGCATGGTACGGCCGGTGTGCTCGTCGATCAGCAGGACCTGGCCGTCCTGGACGATGTATTCGACGTTGCGGTGGAACAGCTTGTGCGCGCGCAGCCCAGCGTAGACGTGGGTCAGCAGGCCCAGGTTGTGCGCCGAGTAGAGGCTCTCGCCCTCGGCCAGCAGGCCGGCCTGGGTGAGCATCTCTTCGATGAACTGGTGACCCGCTTCGTTGAGCTCGACCTGGCGGCTCTTCTCGTCGATGGAGAAGTGGCCTTCCTGAGTGACCTGGCCCTCGACTTCCTCGATGTGCTGGGTCAGACGCGGGATCAGACGGTTGATCTCGATGTACAGCTTGGAGCTGTCTTCGGCCTGCCCGGAAATGATCAGCGGAGTACGGGCTTCGTCGATGAGGATCGAGTCGACTTCGTCGATGACCGAGAAGTTGAGTTCACGCTGGAACTTCTCTTCCTGGCTGAACGCCATGTTGTCGCGCAGGTAGTCGAAACCGAATTCGTTGTTGGTGCCGTAGGTGATGTCAGAGGCGTAGGCAGCGCGCTTTTCTTCCGGCGGCTGGAAAGCCGAGACGATGCCCACGGACAAACCGAGGAACTCGTACAGCGGGCGCATCCAGTTGGCGTCACGGCGGGCCAGGTAGTCGTTGACGGTCACCACGTGCACGCCCTTGCCGGACAATGCGTTGAGGTAGACGGCCAGGGTACCGACCAAGGTCTTGCCTTCACCGGTGCGCATTTCTGCGATCATGCCCTCGTGCAGGGTCATGCCGCCGATCAGCTGCACGTCGAAGTGGCGCATGCCCATTACACGCTTGCCGGCCTCACGGGCCACGGCGAAGGCTTCGGGCAGCAGTTGGTCCAGTGTCTCGCCTTTGGCCAATCGTTCCTTGAACTCTGCGGTCTTGCCCCGCAGTTGCTCATCGGAGAGGGCCACCATCTTCTCTTCGAAGGCATTGACGATAGTCACCGTCTTGAGCATGCGTTTGACTTCACGCTCATTCTTGCTTCCAAAAAGTTTCTTTAACAAAGGCGCAAACATATCGGCAGGATCTTCCACACGTAGGGATGGAGGGCGGCCCCATGAGTCGCCCGTGCAGCCCTAAGGCCGCATGCGAACGAGCATTCTACCCGGAAACGATGGTGAGGAAAGTGGTGGATTTCCACGATGCTGGTACAGCGTTTTGGCAGGGGCGTTTCTTAGATAGGGGCATTTTCCCTGAGTTCAAGGCTGAGAAAGATGAAACGTATCGAGAATAGCTCGTATCCGGTGTTTATCGGCGAAGCGGCCAGTGCAGGCAATCGATAACCCCGCATCTGTTAGACTGCCGATCTTGTAACTTCATACGTACCCGCATGGCCTATAAACCCTCCCCCGCCCAGCTTCCCTCGGCACTGCTGCGCCAGGTCCGTCCGCTGCGCCTGCTGTTGAACCAGGCCGAACGCCTGGAACACCTGCAGCGCCTGCTGGAAAGCCAGCTGCAGCCGGCCGCCCGCGAGCATTGCCACGTTGCCTCCTGGCGTGACGGTACCTTGTTGCTGGTGGTGACCGACGGCCACTGGGCCACCCGCCTGCGCTATCAGCAGAAACGCCTGATGCGCGAGTTGCAAGCCATGGAAGCGTTCGGCAACCTGCGGCGCATCCTGTACAAGGTGCAACCGCCGCTGGTACCCGCCAAGCGTGGCGGGTATGCCACCGAGCTGTCGAGCAATGCCGCCGAAAGCCTTCGCGATACCGCCGAGGGTATTACCGACCCCAAGCTGCGCGCCGCGCTGGAACGGCTCGCCAGCCATGCCCGGGATAAAAAGCAGGTATAAAAAAGGCCACCCGAAGGTGGCCTTAATGAACTAGAGAGTGTTCGAACTTACACGGCCGCAACAGGGCGCATGTACGAGATCGGTGCCGTACTGGCATCTTCGAAAGTGACCACTTCCCAGGCATCGGTTTCAGCAATGAGCTTGCGCAGCAGCTGGTTGTTCAGCGCGTGCCCGGACTTGTAGCCCTTGAACTCGCCGATCAGGCTGTTGCCCAGCAGGTAGAGGTCGCCGATGGCGTCGAGAATCTTGTGCTTGACGAATTCGTCTTCATAACGAAGGCCGTCTTCGTTCAGCACGCCAGTCTCATCGACCACGATGGCGTTTTCGACACTGCCGCCCAACGCAAGGTTATGCTTGCGCAGGTACTCGATGTCCCGCATGAAACCGAAGGTGCGGGCACGGCTGACTTCTTTCACGAACGACGTGCTGGAGAAATCCACACTGGCGCTCTGGGTCCGGCCGCTGACGACCGGGTGATCGAAGTCGATCTCGAAGCTCACCTTGAACCCTTCGAAAGGCAGGAAGGTGGCGCGCTTGTCGCCCTCCTCCACTGTCACTTCGCGCAGGATGCGGATGAACTGCTTGGGTGCGTCCTGTTCTTCCAGGCCGGCAGACTGAATCAGGAATACAAAGGGTCCGGCGCTGCCATCCATGATCGGCACTTCCGAGGCGGAGAGCTCGACGTAGGCGTTATCGATGCCCAGGCCCGCCATGGCGGAGAGCAGGTGCTCGACCGTATCGACCTTGACGTCACCGTTGACCAGCGTCGTCGACATGGTTGTCTCGCCGACGTTGGCCGCGCGCGCCGGGATTTCGACCACAGGGTCGAGATCGGCGCGGCGGAAGACGATGCCGGTGTCAACAGGTGCAGGCTTCAGGGTCAGGTATACCTTCTCCCCGGAGTGCAGGCCGACACCTGTGGCACGGATGGTATTCTTCAGGGTGCGTTGTTTAATCATGGCATTGGCCGCTTCAGCGCAAATTGCGAACAGGTATCAACAAAGGCTGAGGATGATAACAGACCCAACCTTTGCTGAATACCAATCACCTTTATACCCCTGATAAATTCCATTAATCAGCCTGACGACGCAGGAAAGCCGGGATATCGAGGTAGTCCAGGTCATCCTGAGGGTTCAGTTTAGCTGCCGCAGCGGCACCTGCATGGGCCTGGTTGCGCATGACAGTCGGGCGCTCCAGGTCACGGTAGTTGACCGCAGGCTGCTCCTGGCGAACCGGTGCCGGGTTGGACGCTTCGTACGCCTGCTGAGCGGTCTGCAGGGTGTTGTCCACTACCTTGACCGGCTTCTCGATGCGCGCGCCCAGGCCAGTGGCGACCACGGTCACGTGCAGCTCATCGCGCATGTCCGGATCGATCACGGTGCCGACCTTGACCATCGCGTGGTCGGAGGCGAAGGCTTCGATGATGCTACCCACGTCGGAGTACTCACCCAGCGACAGGTCAGGGCCGGCGGTGATGTTCACCAGGATGCCACGGGCGCCCTGCAGGTTGACGTCTTCCAGCAACGGGTTGCGAATCGCCGCCTCGGTCGCTTCACGCGCACGGTTCGGGCCGCTGGCGCAGCCAGTACCCATCATGGCCATGCCCATCTCGCCCATCACGGTGCGCACGTCGGCGAAGTCGACGTTGATCATGCCAGGGCGCTTGATGATGTCGGAAATACCGCGCACGGCACCGGCCAGTACGTCGTCAGCCTTGGCGAAGGCGGACAGCAGGCTGGCATCCTTGCCCAGGATGGTCAGCAGCTTCTCGTTGGGGATGGTGATCAGTGAGTCGACGCTCTCGGCCAGCATGCGGATGCCTTCATCGGCGATCTGCATACGTTTGCGGCCTTCGAACGGGAACGGACGGGTCACCACGGCAACGGTGAGGATGCCCATTTCCTTCGCCACTTCGGCGATGATCGGGGCTGCACCGGTACCGGTACCGCCACCCATGCCGGTGGTGATGAACACCATGTTGGTGCCCTGCAGCACCTCGGCAATGCGCTCACGGTCTTCCAGCGCGGCCTGACGACCGACTTCCGGATTGGCACCCGCACCCAGGCCTTTGGTCACGCCAGTGCCCAATTGCAGGATGGTGCGCGCGCCAATACTTTTCAGCGCCTGGGCATCGGTGTTGGCGCAGATGAATTCCACACCTTCGATGCTGCTCTTGACCATGTGGTTGACGGCGTTGCCGCCACCACCACCTACGCCGATCACCTTGATGACCGGACTTTGCGGGACGTTGTCTACGAGCTCGAACATTTTCCCTCTCCTTACAGTTCTCTAGTTGTCGCGCCTACCACTACTGCTTTGAAACTTAGAAATTGCCCTGGACCCAGCGCTTGAATCGCTCAAGCACTGGAGCCTTCGGTTCATCGCCATAGCTGTTGCTGCTGCTGTTGCTGTTACCGGTCAGGATCAAGTCCTCGGACTGCTTGAGCAGGCCGTAGGTGAGCAGGCCCACACCGGTGGAATAGATCGGGTTGCGCACCACGTCGCTCAGCCCCCGAACGCTGTGCGGTACGCCCAGGCGTACCGGCATGTGGAAGATTTCCTCGGCCAGTTCCACGGCGCCTTCCATTTTCGCGGTGCCGCCGGTGAGGACGATGCCAGCCGGCACCAGGTCCTCGTAGCCGCTGCGGCGCAGTTCGGCCTGGATCAGGGTGAAGAGCTCGTCGTAACGTGGCTCCACCACCTCGGCCAGGGCCTGGCGCGACAGCTCGCGCGGTGGGCGGTCACCCACGCTCGGCACCTTGATGGTTTCGCCGGCGCCGGCCAGCTTGGCCAGGGCGCAGGCGTAGCGGATCTTGATTTCCTCGGCGTACTGGGTCGGTGTACGCAGGGCCATGGCGATGTCGTTGGTGACCTGGTCGCCGGCAATCGGGATGACCGCGGTGTGACGGATCGCACCTTCGGTGAAGATGGCGATATCGGTGGTGCCACCGCCGATGTCCACCAGGCACACGCCGAGCTCTTTTTCGTCGTCGGTCAGTACCGAGTAGGCCGACGCCAGTTGCTCGAGGATGATGTCGTCGATTTCCAGGCCACAACGGCGCACGCACTTCTCGATGTTCTGCGCCGCGTTGACCGCACAGGTGACCACGTGGACCTTGGCTTCCAGGCGCACGCCGGACATGCCCAGTGGCTCGCGCACGCCTTCCTGGTTGTCGATCACGTAGTCCTGCGGCAGGGTGTGCAGCACGCGCTGGTCAGCTGGAATGGCCACGGCCTGGGCAGCGTCGAGCACGCGCTCGAGGTCGGCAACACTGACCTCTCGGTCGCGGATGGCGACAATGCCGTGGGAGTTCAGGCTGCGAATGTGGTTGCCTGCCACGCCGACGAACGCCGAGTGGATACGGCAGCCGGCCATCAGCTGCGCTTCTTCCACCGCGCGCTGGATGGACTGCACGGTCGACTCGATGTTCACCACCACGCCTTTTTTAAGGCCGCGGGACGGATGGGTGCCGATCCCGACGATCTCCAGGGTGCCGTCTTCGCCCACTTCGCCCACCAGCGCCACCACCTTGGAGGTGCCAATGTCCAGCCCGACGATCATTTTGCCGCTATGCGCGTTTGCCATGGTCCTGCCTCTCTCTAATTCTTCGCAACGGCGGGTTGGGCCGTCGTCGGTGCAATCGGTTCCCGCCAACCAACGGCAAGTCCGTTGGCGTATCGCAGATCGATGCGGGCGATGTTGGTGATCTGCTCTTTAAGCGTCTTGTCGTAAATGGCAATGAAACGGCGCATCTTCTCCACCAGATGGTCGCGCCCCAGTAGCAGCTCGATGCCTGGGCCGGTGCTGCCCGCACCGGTGGTCAGGAACCAGCTGCCGCGCTCGCGCAGCTCCAGGCGAGCGATGGAAAAGCCCATGGGGCGCAGCATCTGGCTCAATACCTGATACTGCTGCATGACTTGCTGCTGAGCACGCTGCGGCCCGAACAGCTGCGGCAGGTGCTCATAGTTGGCCAGTTCGCGCGGGGTGAAGGCCTGGCCCTGGTTGTTGAGCAAGGCCTCGTCACCCCAGCGTGCCACTGGCAGCTGTTCTTCCAGGCGGATCACCACCTCGTCCGGCCACACGCGCCGGACCTCGGCATGGGCGATCCACGGCATCTGCTCGAGCTCCGCACGCATCGCCGGCAGGTCGACGCTGAAGAAGCTCGCCGCCATGAACGGGGCGATACGCTGCTGCACCGCCTGCTGGCTGATGTAGCTGAGGTCGCCCTGCACGGCGATGCGGGTGATCGGCCGGTCGGCATAAGGCATCAGGCGAATGGCGCCTTCATAGGCGCCGAAGCCTGCCGCGACCAGCAGCACCGGCCAGAGCAGGCGCTTGAGTCCACTGAAGTTGGCCTTGGGCAGGCGCGCCGACATGGGCTCGTTGGCCACCATTCGGCTGGCACCGCGCGGCACCGGCTTGCTACGGCCGGTGGCGGGTTGCTGATGACGTAACATCGCGCCTTGCATGGCTGTTAACCTCGCGTCTCGACGCTGGCAGCCAGGATCGCCAGCACCAGTTGCTGGAAGTCCAGGCCGGCCGCGCGGGCCGCCATGGGCACCAGGCTATGATCAGTCATGCCGGGTGCGGTGTTGACTTCGAGCAGCCAGAACCGGCCCTGCTCGTCCTGCATCACGTCCAACCGCCCCCAGCCTTCGATGCCAATGGCATCGCAGGCCCGCGCGGTCAGGTCGATCAGTTCCTGTTCCTTGACACTGTCCAGACCGCACGGAATGCGGTACTGGGTATCGTTGGCGATGTACTTGGCGTCGTAGTCGTAGAACACGTGCGGCGTACCCAGGGCGATTGGCGGCAGCACCTGGCCACGCAGCACCGCGATGGTGAACTCCGGGCCGTGGATCCACTGCTCGACCAGAACCTGGGAATCGTATTTGGCGGCGTCCTGCCAGGCGGCGATCAATTCCTGCTCGCTGTTCACCTTGGCCATGCCGATGCTAGAGCCTTCATGGGCAGGTTTGACGATAAGCGGGAAGCCCAGTTCCGTACTGGCCACCACACAATCGTTTTCGCTGGCCAAAACCGCGTGGCGCGGGGTCGGAATACCCAGGCTCTGCCACACCTGCTTGGTGCGCAGCTTGTCCATGGCCAGGGCCGAAGCGAGGATGCCGCTGCCGGTGTAAGGGATGCCCAGGCACTCGAGCAGACCCTGCATGCTGCCGTCCTCACCGCCACGGCCGTGGAGGATAATGAACGCGCGGTCGATCTTCTCGCGTTGCAGGCGGTCGAGCAGGTCGTCGCCCACATCGATGGCGACCACGTCGACACCGGCGCTGGTCAAGGCCTCGATCACGGCGGCGCCGGACTTGAGCGAGACTTCACGCTCGGCGCTCTTGCCGCCGTAGAGCACGGCGACGCGGCCGAACGCCTTGACGTCCAGGGACGAGTGCAGTGTGTCGTAGGCGCTGGTCATTTCGACTTCTCCTGCTTGGCGCCAGCGAACAGCGGGCTTTTCATCAATTGCGGGGCAAGGCCACCGACATCACCGGCGCCCTGGCAAAGCAGGATGTCGCCCGCGCGCAGCAGTGGCTGCACCAGCGGGGCGAGCTCTGCGCCACGCTCGATGTAGATCGGGTCCAGCTTGCCGCGCTGACGGATGCTGTGGCACAGCTGACGGCTGTCCGCCCCGGGGATCGGCTCTTCGCCGGCCGGGTAGACTTCCATCAACAGCAACACGTTGGCGTCGCCCAGTACCTGCACGAAGTCGTCGTAAAGGTCGCGGGTGCGGCTATAACGGTGCGGCTGGTAGACGATGACCAGGCGACGGCTCGGCCAGCCACCGCGCACGGCCTTGATGACAGCGGCGACTTCGGTCGGGTGGTGGCCGTAGTCGTCGACCAGCATCACGCTGCCGCCGTCGACCGGCAGCTCGCCGTAGACCTGGAAGCGTCGGCCGACACCCTGGAAGCCGGACAGCCCCTGGATGATGGCCTCGTCGCTGATGCCTTCGTCCGTGGCGATGGCAATGGTTGCCAGGGCATTGAGCACGTTGTGGTTGCCGGGCATGTTCACCGACACCTCCAGCGGCTCGCAGTCACGGCGCAGCACGGTGAAGTGCGTCTGCATACCCTGCTGGCGCACGTTGATGGCGCGGATATCCGCCTCTTCGCTGAAGCCGTAGGTGACCGTCGGGCGTTTGACCTGCGGCAGGATCTCGCGCACCACCGGGTCATCCAGGCACATTACCGCCAAACCGTAGAACGGCAGGTTGTGCAGGAACTCGACGAAGGTTTTCTTCAGTTTGTTGAAGTCGCCTTCGTAAGTCGCCATGTGGTCGGCGTCGATGTTGGTGACCACGGCGACCATCGGCTGCAGGTGCAGGAAGCTGGCGTCGCTCTCGTCCGCTTCGGCGATCAGGTAGCGGCTGGTGCCCAGCTGGGCATTGGTACCGGCCGCGGTCAGGCGCCCACCGATGACGAAGGTCGGGTCCAGGCCACCGGCGGCGAACACCGAGGCCAGCAGGCTGGTGGTGGTGGTCTTGCCGTGGGTACCGGCGACCGCAACGCCGTGGCGGTAGCGCATCAGCTCGGCAAGCATCTCGGCACGCGGCACCACCGGAATACGCCGCTCGAGGGCGGTGGCGACTTCCGGGTTGGCCGGGTTGATCGCGCTGGACACTACCAGCACATCGGCGGCGACTGCGTTCTCGGCACGGTGGCCAACGAAGATCTCGGCGCCAAACGACTCCAGGCGCTCGGTGACCGGCGACGCCTTGAGGTCGGAGCCGGACACCTCATAGCCCAGGTTCAGCAGCACTTCGGCGATGCCGCACATACCGACGCCGCCGATACCGACGAAGTGAATACGGCGGATACGGCCCATCTTCGGCTGGGGAATGGCTTTCTGGCTTTCAACCATGGGCCACCTCCAGGCAGATATCGACCACGGTGCTGGTTGCAGCAGGTTTGGCCAGGCGCCGTGCGGTGCCAGCCATGGTGTTGAGTTTCTCGGGTTGCATCAGCACCTCGTTCAGGCGTTCAGCGAGCTGCGCTGCGCCAGTTGTCGCTTGTGGCATCAGGAAGGCCGCGCCCTCCCGAGCCAGATATTGGGCGTTGTAGGTCTGGTGGTCGTCGATCGCATGGGGCAGCGGCACCAGCATCGAAGGCAGGCCTGCCGCCGCGAGTTCGCTGACGGTCAGGGCACCGGCCCGGCATACCACCATGTCGGCCCAGCCATAGGCTTGGGCCATGTCCGTGATGAAAGGCTCTACCTGAGCCTCGACGCCGACCTCGTGATAACGCTCGGCGGTGATCGGCGCGTGTTGCTTGCCAGCCTGGTGGAACACCTCTGGCCGCAGCGCCGCAGACACTTCGGACAGGGCCTTAGGCAACAATTTGTTCAATGGTTCCGCACCCAGGCTGCCGCCCATTACCAACAGGCGAGCACGGCGCTCGGAAAGGGGCGCACGTTGTGCATCCATGAACAACTCTGTGCGTACCGGATTGCCGGTGGTACGCAGCTTGTCATTGGCCTGGAACGTGCCCGGGAAAGCTTCGCAGACCCGCGCCGAGAGTGGCACCAGCAGCCGATTGGCGGTACCCGCACGGGCGTTCTGCTCGTGGATCACCAGCGGCACACCGCACAGCCGCGCGGCCACACCGCCGGGCCCGGTCACATAGCCGCCGAAGCCCAGCACACACACCGGCTTGAGCTGACGAATGATGCGCCGTGCCTGCAGCACGGCCTTGACCAGGGTGAACGGCGCCTTGAGCAACGACAGCTTGCCCTTGCCGCGCAGGCCGCTGACCTGGATCAGGTGCAACGGCAGACCGGCCTGGGGCACCAGTTCGTTCTCGATGCCTTTCGGCGTGCCCAGCCAGTGCACGCTGTAACCGCGTGCCTGGAACTCGCGAGCGCAGGCCAGGGCCGGGAACACGTGGCCCCCGGTGCCGCCTGCCATGATCAGTACGTTCTTGCCGTCAGCGGCCATGACTGGTCTCCTCGGCAAAATCGCTTTCGTTGAATTCGTGTTCCTCGCTGCCCAGGTGCGTGCGGCTCTCCCACTCGATACGCAGCAGCAACCCCACGCAGGCACAGCAGATCACCAGCGAGCTGCCCCCGTAGCTGAGGAACGGCAAGGTCAGGCCCTTGGTCGGCAGCAGGCCGACGTTCACCCCGATGTTGATCAGGAACTGGCCGATCCACAGGAAGGCCAGGCCGAACGCCATGTAGGCGGCAAAGAACTGCTTGGCCTTTTCAGCCCACAGGCCGATGTACAGGGCACGCACGGTGACGAAGACGAACAGTGCGATGGTGACCAGCGAGCCGACCACGCCGAGCTCTTCGGCCAGCACCGAGAACACGAAGTCGGTGTGCGCCTCGGGCAGGTAGAACTGCTTCTGCACGCTGTTGCCCAGGCCAACGCCCAGCCACTCGCCGCGACCAAAGGCAATCAGCGCCTGGGTCAGCTGGTAGCCCGAGCCGAACTGGTCGGACCATGGGTCGGTAAAGGTGATCAGGCGCGCCATTCGATACGGCTGCGCCTGCACCAGGACAAACACCGCGACCACCGCCAGCACCACCATCAGGCTGAAGCGGAACAACCCCACCCCGCCGAGGAACAGCATGGCCGCCGCAGCGCCCATCATCACCACGGTGGCGCCGAAGTCTGGCTCCATCAGCAGCAGGCCGGCCATTGGCAGCAGCACGATGAAAGGTTTGAAGAAGCCCATCCAGCTCTCGCGCACTTCGGTCTGCCGGCGCACCAGGTAGCCGGCCAGGTAGATGACCACGAAGACCTTGGCAATTTCCGAAGGCTGGACGTTGAAGAAGCTGAAGCCGATCCAGCGCATGGAACCGTTCACTTCGCGGCCGATGCCGGGCACCAGCACCAGCACCAGCAAGCCGAAGGCGCCCAGCAGCATCATGAAGCCCATGCGCTGCCAGGTGGCGATCGGTACCAGCATGGTGGCGCCGCAGGCGAACAGGCCGATGGCCACGTACACCAGGTGGCGGAACATGTGGTAAAGCGGGTTGCCCGACTGCACCGCAGCCACTTCCGAAGAGGCCGAGGTGATCATCACCAGGCCCAAGCCCAGCAATGCCAGGCAACCGGCGAGCATCGCGAAGTCGAGGTCGATGCCACGGCCGCTGATCAGCGGCGACGGGTACGGCTTGAAGATGCCCAGGATCATGCCAGCCCTCCCGCCGCTTGGGCGAACAGCCGCCCGCGTTCTTCAAAGTTCTTGAACATGTCGAGGCTGGCGCAGGCTGGCGACAACAGCACCGCATCGCCCGGCTGAGCCAAGGCGGCGCACTGCTCGACGGCCTCATCCAGGGTCTTGACCCGGACCTGCTGCACACCTTCACCCAGTGTTTCGGCCAGGCGCTCGGCATCACGGCCCAGCAGCACCACTGCACGGCAGAAGCGCGCCACCGGTGCACGCAGCGCTGCGAAATCGGCACCTTTGCCGTCGCCGCCGGCAATCAGCACCAGCTTGCCGGTGATGTCCGCGCCCAGGCCTTCGATGGCGGCCAGCGCGGCCCCCACGTTGGTGGCCTTGGAATCGTCGTACCAGTTGACGCCATTGCGCTCGCGAACCCACTGGCAACGATGGGCCAGGCCACCAAATTCACGCAGGGCTTCGAGCATCGGCGCAAACGGCAAGCCGGCCGCATGGCCGAGGGCCAGGGCTGCGAGGGCATTGCTCTGGTTGTGCGCGCCACGCACTTTCAGTTCGCGAACCGGCATCAGGTTCTGGAATTCGAAGGCCAGGTACTTCTCGCCATCGACCTCGCGCAGGCCAAAGGCCTTGAAGTCGGGCGGGTTCAGACCAAAGCTCCAGCACGGCCGGCCTTCCACCGGCAATGGCCGGCTCAGGGCGTCCTGGCGGTTCACCACAACCTGGTGGGCGCCCCGGAAGATCCGGTGCTTGGCCAGGTGATAGGCCGGCAGGCCGCTGTAGCGGTCCATGTGGTCTTCGCTGACGTTCAGCACGGTGGCCACTTCGGCATTGAGCTGGTCGGTGGTTTCCAGCTGGAAGCTGGACAGCTCCAGCACATACAGCTCCACCTCATCCCCGAGCAAGTCGAGGGCCGGCGTACCGAGGTTGCCGCCAACGGCCACACGCTTGCCCGCCTTGGCAGCCATTTCACCGACCAAGGTGGTGACGGTGCTTTTGGCGTTGGAGCCGCTGATGGCGATGATCGGCGCCTTGGCATGGCGGGCGAACAGCTCGATGTCACCCGACAGGGCCACACCGCGCGCCGCGGCCTGCTGCAGCGCCGGGGTAGACAACGCCAGGCCCGGGCTCACGTACAGCTCATTGGCGCGGCAGAGGAAGTCCACGTCCAGCTCGCCACAGCGCACTTCCACCTGCGGGTAATCACGGCGCAGGGTGTCCAGTTCCGGCGGTTGCTCGCGGGTGTCGGCGACCGCAAAGGCAATGCCCCGGCTCGCCAGGAAGCGAACCAGGGACATGCCGCTCTTGCCGAGGCCGACAACGATGCGGAATTGGTCGGAAGCGATCAGTGACACGCTCATCTACCTCAGTTTCAGGGTTGCAAGGCCGACCAGCACCAGAATCACGGTGATGATCCAGAAACGGACGATCACCCGTGGTTCAGGCCAGCCCTTGAGTTCAAAGTGGTGGTGAATCGGCGCCATGCGGAACACGCGCTTGCCGGTCAACTTGAAGGAGGCGACCTGGATCACCACCGACAGGGTTTCCATGACGAATACGCCACCCATGATGAACAGTACGATTTCCTGGCGGACGATCACCGCGATGGTGCCCAGCGCGGCGCCCAGCGCCAGGGCGCCGACGTCGCCCATGAAGACCTGGGCCGGGTAAGTGTTGAACCACAGGAAGCCCAGACCCGCTCCGATCAGCGCGCCGCAGAACACGATCAGCTCGCCCGAACCCGGCACATACGGGATCAGCAGGTATTCGGCGAACTTCACGTTGCCCGACAGGTAGCAGAAGATGCCCAGGGCACCGCCCACCATGACCGTTGGCATGATGGCCAGGCCGTCGAGGCCGTCGGTGAGGTTGACCGCGTTGCTCGAACCGACGATCACGAAGTAGGTCAGGACGACGAAGCCGATGCCCAGCGGAATGGTGACATCCTTGATGAACGGCACGATCAGCGTGGTCTCGACGCTGGTCGGGGCGGTCTTGTAAAGGAAGATCGCCGCAGCCAGGCCGAACACCGACTGCCAGAAATACTTCCAGCGGCTCGGCAAGCCACGGGAGTTCTTCTCGATCACCTTGCGGTAGTCGTCGACCCAACCGATGGCGCCAAACGCCAGGGTGACGATCAGCACGACCCACACGTAGCGGTTGGACAGGTCGGCCCACAGCAGGGTGCTGATCGCGATGGCCGACAGGATCAGCGCGCCGCCCATGGTCGGGGTGCCGGATTTGGACAGGTGCGATTGCGGGCCGTCATTACGGACGGCCTGACCGATCTGGCGAATCTGCAGGGTACGGATCATCCACGGGCCCAGCCACAGCGCCAGCGACAACGCAGTCAGTACACCAAGGATCCCGCGCAGGGACAGGTACTGGAAGACCGCGAAGCCTTTGTGGAACTGTTGCAGATACTCAGCCAACAGCAGCAGCATTAATGTTTCTCCCCGCTGGCACCGCACAATGCCGCCACGACGTTTTCCATCGCAGCGCTGCGCGAGCCCTTGATCAAGATAGTGGTGTCACTGGCATTTTCGGCGCGAACCGCGTCGATCAGCTCAGCTTGAGTAGCGAAATGACGGCCATTGGCGCCGAACGCCTTGACCGCGTGTGTCATGTTGGAACCCACAGCGTACAGGGCGTCGACCTTGTCACGCGCGTAGTCACCCACCTGACGGTGGCCTTCCTCCGCCCATTGACCCAATTCGCCGATATCCCCAAGCACCAGGACGGTGCGTCCGGAAAAGCCGGCGAGTATATCAATGGCCGCGCACATCGAGGTGGGATTTGCGTTGTAACTGTCGTCGATTACCCGCACACCGTTCGGCGCGATCTGCGCCACGGTGCGGCCCTTGACCGGTTGCACGGCATTCAGGCCAGCGGCAATGCCGCTCAGGCTCAGACCGACGGCGTGGGCAGCCGCCGCAGCGGCCAATGCGTTGCTGACGTTGTGCTCGCCCAGTACGTTGAGTTGCACCGCAACCGAGTCCCCGGCGCCATGCAGCGTGAAGGACGGGCAGCCACGCGCATCGCGATCGATGCCAGTGGCGTAGAAGTCGGCGCGGCCATCGTTACGGGCGAAACTGACGACCCTGTGCGCACCGGCACGCGCCTTCCAGATGGCAAAAGCCTTGTCGTCCAGATTGAGGATGGCCGTGCCGCCCTCGCCCAGGCCTTCGAGGATCTCGCCCTTGGCCTCGACGATTTTCTCCGGGCCGCCGAACTCGCCGACATGGGCAGTACCGGCGTTATTGATGACCACCACGTGCGGCTGGGTCAGGCCGACGGTGTAGCGGATCTCGCCAATGCGCGAAGCGCCCAGCTCGATTACCGCAGCGCTGTGCTCCGGGGCGATTTCCAGCAGGGTCAGCGGCGCCCCGAGGTCATTGTTCAGGTTGCCACGGGTAGCATGCACCAGGCCACGGGTGCGCAGGATGCTGGCCAGCATCTCCTTGACCGTGGTCTTGCCGCTGGAACCGGTGATGGCCACGACCGGCTTGTCGAACGCGGCACGATTCAAGGCACCCAGTTGCCCCAGCGCGACACGGCAGTCCTTGACCAGCAGCTGTGGCAGGTCGACATCGGCCACTTCACGCTCGACCAGCGCCGCTACGGCACCTTTGTCCTTCACATCGGCCAGGTAATCGTGGCCATCGAAACGCGGGCCTGTCAGGGCGACGAACAGTTGCCCGGCACTGACGCTGCGGCTGTCGATGCTGACGCCGCCGAAGCTGGCGTCGGCACCCACCACGCGAGCACTCAGTGCCGTGGTCAGCTGGCTGAGGGTCATCGGCTTAAGCATGTGGAGCCTCCCAGGCTGCAAGCGCCTTCTCGGCTTCGACCAGATCGGAGAAATCGTGGCGCTCGCCACGAATCTCCTGGTAATCCTCATGGCCCTTGCCGGCCAGGACGATGACGTCATCGGCGGCGGCAGTGGCGATCAAGTGGGCAATGGCTTCGCCGCGGCCAGCGACGAACTCGACGTGCTCCGGCTTGGCAAAGCCAGGGCGGATATCGTCGAAGATCCGCAGCGGGTCTTCGCTGCGCGGGTTGTCATCGGTGACCAGCACGCGGTCAGCCAGGCGCTCGGCCACTTCGGCCATCAGCGGGCGCTTGCCACGGTCACGGTCGCCACCGCAGCCGAACAGGCACAGCAGCTTGCCGTGTGCGTGCGGGCGCAGGGCCTCGAGTACTTTTTCCAAGGCATCCGGGGTGTGGGCGTAGTCGACCACCACCAGCGGTTTGTCGCCGCCGCCCAGGCGCTGCATGCGGCCAACCGGCCCTTGCAACTGGGGGGTGACCTTGAGGATTTCGTCCAGCGAATAATCCAGAGCCAGCAGCGTTGCCACTGCCGCGAGCATGTTGCTCAGGTTGAAACGGCCAAGCAGTTGGCTGCGCAAGGTGCGCTCACCCTGGGCGCTGACGAGGATTGCGCGCACGCCATCGTCATCGAACGTGGCTTCACGGCAATACAACGAAGCCTCCGGGTTCTCCAGGCTATAGCTGAGCAGCCGGGTCTCGATATGATCGGCACTCGGACGACGGGCATAGGCCGCCGCCAGGCGGCGCCCAAAATCGTCATCCAGGTTGACCACCTGGCAACGCAGGCTGCGCCAGGCGAACAGCTTGGCCTTGGCGGCCTCATAGGCCTCCATGCTGCCGTGGTAATCCAGGTGATCGCGGGACAGGTTGGTCATTACCGCGATATCGAACTCCAGCGCAGCGACACGCCCCTGCTCCAAGGCATGCGAGGACACCTCCATCGCCACGGCCTTGGCGCCGCCCTTTTTCAGGTCGTACAGCGTCGACTGCACCGCGATCGGGTCTGGGGTGGTCAGGCGGCCGCTCTGCAGCTCACCATAGAAACCGGTACCCAACGTGCCGATCAGGCCGCAACGCTGGCCCAGCACATCAAGCGCCTGGGCCACCAGTTGCGTGACACTGGTCTTGCCGTTGGTGCCGGTCACCCCGACCAGGTTCAGCTGACGGCTTGGCTCGCCATAAAAGCGACCGGCGATATCCGACAGCTGAGCGATCAGCCCCTTGACCGGAATCAGCGGCATCTCGGTGATCGGCAACACGGTCGCGCCCTGCTCTTCATAGGCAACCGCGGCGGCGCCACGGGCCAGGGCGTCGGCGATATGGTCACGGCCATCGACCTTGGCCCCGGGCACAGCCAGGAACAGATCACCCGGGCGCACCGCACGGCTGTCCAGGGTCAGCTCGCGGATCAGCGGATCACGGCTGGCGTGGGCGAAAAGCTTGCTCAGTGGCATTGTCATCATCCACGCCCTCCCTTGGCGCCTGCTGCATTGACTTGTGGTTGTGCGGTTGCTGGCGGCGGCAGGTTGTCTGGCGGCACGTTCATCAAACGCAAGGTGCCCGACATGACCTTGCTGAACACAGGCGCCGATACCAGGCCACCGAAGTAGCCGCCCTTGCTCGGTTCGTCGATGACCACCACGATCGCGTAACGCGGGTCGCTCATCGGGCCGAAGCCTGCGAACAGCGAGCGGTAGGCGTTCTCGGTGTAGCCCTTGGAGCCAACGGTCGCCTTACGCGCCGTACCCGACTTACCACCCACGTGATAGAACGGCACCTGGGCACGGAACACCCCGCGCGGCGCCTCGATCACTTGCTGCAGCATGCCTTGGACGGTTTCGGCAGTTTCTTTCGGAATCGCCTGAACGGCTTCGGGCGCCTTGTCCACCTTGAGGATCGACAGCGGCACCATCTTGCCGTCGTTGGCCAGCGCCGCGTAGGCATGCACCAGTTGCAGCGCAGTCACCGACACGCCATAGCCGTAGGACAGGGTCGCGGTCTCGGCCTTGCGCCACTCACGGTGGTTAGGCAGGTTGCCCACCCGCTCGCCCGGGAAGCCCAGGCCGGTGTATTGCCCCAGGCCGACCTGGGACATGACCCGGTAGATGGCTTCGCCGCCGATGTCGAAGGCGATCTTGCTCATGCCGACGTTACTGGAGTTGATCAGGATGCCGGTCAGGTCGAGGATCGGGCCCTCGCTACGGGAAACGTCCTTGATCGTGTAGCGGCCGATCTGCAGGGTGCCCGGGTAGACCTCGACCTTGTCGGTGATCTTCCAGCGCCCGCTCTGCAGCGCCGCACTCATGGAAATCGGCTTCACGGTCGAGCCGGGTTCGAACACGTCGATGATCGCCCGATTACGCATCGCGGCAGGGAACATGCTGCGGCGGTTGTTCGGGTTGTAGGTCGGCTGGTTGACCATGGCCAGCACTTCGCCGGTCTTGACGTCCATGATCACCAGGCTGCCGGCTTTGGCTTCCTGTTCGGCGATGGCGTTGCGCAGCTCACGGGTGGCCAGGTATTGCAGGCGCAGGTCTATCGACAACGCCAAGGTCTTACCGGCCTTGGCGTTTTTGGTTACCTGAATGTCCTTGATCAGCCGGCCACGCCGGTCCTTGATCACCTGTCGCTTGCCAGGCACGCCGGCCAGCCATTCGTCATAGGCCAGCTCTACCCCTTCACGCCCGTGGTCATCGAGGTCGGTGAAGCCGACCATGTGCGCGGTGACATCACCGGCGGGATAGAAGCGGCGGAACTCTTCCAGGCCATAGACACCCGGCACTTTCAGGTCGAGCACATGCTGGCCCTGCTCCGGGGTCAGGCCGCGGACCAGGTAGATGAATTCTTTGCTGGCCTGCTGGGTCAGGCGCTCGGTCAGTTGCTGGGGGTTCTGCCCAAGGGCGGCAGCCAGTTGTGGCCAGCGGTCCTTCGACGCCTGCATTTCCTTGGGGTTGGCCCACAAGGTGGTGACCGGGGTGCTGACCGCCAGCGGCTCACCGTTGCGGTCGGTGATCAGGCCACGGTGCGCCGGGATTGGAATATGGCGCAGGCTGCGCGCATCGCCCTGCCCCTTGAGGAAGTCACGGTCGACCACCTGCAGGTCGATGATGCGCCAGCAGATGGCACCGACCATCAACGCCAGCAAGCCGATCACCACCCGGAAGCGCCAGGGGTAGAGTGCGCCTTCGAGCTTCATCATGGCGCCACCATCCGCACTTCGTCAGCGGCGGGCACGCGCATTTTCAGCTGCTCGGACGCCAGGCTTTCGATGCGGCTGGAAGCCGTCCAGGTGCTCTGCTCAAGAATCAAACGCCCCCACTCGGCC
Organism: Pseudomonas sp. 39004; assembly: GCF_028682155.1. Taxonomy (NCBI): domain Bacteria; kingdom Pseudomonadati; phylum Pseudomonadota; class Gammaproteobacteria; order Pseudomonadales; family Pseudomonadaceae; genus Pseudomonas; species Pseudomonas sp. 39004. The sequence continues at coordinate 19,891 of NZ_JANIAG010000034.1, read as the reverse complement.
TGCGCCTTGTCGCGCTCGCTCAACTCGCCGTACAGGGTGTTGAGCAACTGACGGTTCCAGTGGGCGCTGTAGGACACGGCGATGGCCGAAACCAGAACGCCGACGAACAGCAGAAGCATCAGGAAGCTTCCGCCTGGCAATGGCTTGGCAAACAGCCTGCTCACCGCAGCTTCTCCGCCACCCGCATCACGGCGCTGCGCGACCGCGGGTTGGCCTTGAGCTCGGCCTCGGAAGCGAACTGCGCCTTGCCGATGAGCTTGATCTTGGGCTCGAAGGCCTTGTGCTGTACCGGCAGGTTGCGCGGCAGGTTGTCTGCCTCGCCCTTGACCAGCTTGCGCATGAACAGCTTGACGATACGGTCTTCGAGCGAGTGGAAGCTGATGACGACCAGGCGGCCGCCAACTTCCAGCGACTCGAGCGCCGCTTCAAGGCCGGTTTCGAGGTCGCCCAGCTCGTTGTTGACGTGGATGCGCAGGCCCTGGAAGGCGCGGGTGGCGGGGTTCTTGCCCTTCTCCCAGGCCGGGTTGGCGACCTTGAGCACTTCGGCAAGGTCGGCGGTACGGGTGAATGGCTGCTTTTCGCGACGCTCCACCACGGCACGCGCCATACGCCCGGAAAAACGCTCCTCGCCGTATTCCTTGAACACGCGGGCGATTTCCTCGACCGGTGCGCTGGCGATGAATTCGGCGGCGCTGACCCCGATACCGGGGTTCATGCGCATGTCCAGCGGGCCGTCATTGAGGAAGCTGAAGCCACGCTCTGGGTCATCCAGCTGCGGCGAAGACACACCCAGGTCGAGCAGCACACCGCTGACCTTGCCGGCCATGCCGCGCTCAGCCACTTCCGCGCCGAGCTCGGCAAAGCTGCGCTGCACAATGACAAAGCGGCCGTCTTCGGCCGCCAGCGCTTGCCCTGTGGCAATCGCTTGTGGGTCTTTATCGAAGCCCAGCAGCCGCCCTTGCGGCCCAAGCTTGCTGAGGATCAGACGGCTGTGTCCGCCCCGGCCGAAGGTGCCGTCCAGATAGCAACCGTCGGCGCGCAGGGCCAATGCCTCGACAGCTTCGTCGAGCAGGACGGTAATGTGGTTGAAGCCGCTATCTATGGTCACAGGATCAGGTCACGCAATTCGTCGGGCATGGCGCCCGGTTGTTGAATAGCTGCAAGGTCGGCTGCCGAAACCGTGTTCCAGGCATCTTCATCCCACAGCTGGAATTTGTTCAGTTGCCCCACCAGCATCGCCTTCTTGTCGAGCTTGGCGTACTCACGCAGACGGGGCGGAACCAGGAAACGCCCACTGCCATCGAGCTCCAGGTCAACCGCATTGCCGATCAGCAAACGCTGCAGGCGGCGGTTTTCCTCACGCAATGACGGCAAGGCACGCAACTTGGCTTCTATCTGTTCCCACTCATCGAGGGGGTAAACACACAAGCAGGGGTCTACAGCGTCGATGGTCACGATCAGCTGGCCATTGCAACGCGAATCGAGCTCGTCGCGGTACCGGCTCGGCATGGCGAGACGGCCTTTGGCATCGAGGCTGACGGCGTTGGCTCCGCGGAACACGGCTGCGATTCCCCACAATGGTAGCTTTTTTGTGCCAGAAAACCCACTTCATCCCACTTTCTGCCACTTGCGCACACTATAGGAATCCGCCCGCCGCACCGTCAAGGCACGTTCATAAGGAAAAGCCTTACAGGACCGAGATTTAGCGCGACAAAGGAATGCGGAAGGACTTCAGGGAGGAAAAAAACACGAGAAAAATCAAACCCACGCAAGCGAATGGAGTTCGAAGTTAAAGTGATTTATTAAGAGTAAGATTTTTTCGGTATTACCAGAGTGCGCCTGCTATCGATTCAAGCAGGGAGGGAGAGGTGGAGAGTCGATCTGTAAGCCGGGTTTTGTCGAGGACAGTCATTCCTCTACGACGGCCATCACTGGACGCCTCTAGCAACCTACCCGGTTCCGACGCGGGCCACGCCTAATGGAACCCTATTTGGTCTTGCTCCGAGTGGGGTTTACCTAGCCACGAACTGTTGCCAGCCGTGCGGTGCGCTCTTACCGCACCTTTTCACCCTTACCGGCACCGAAGTGCTTAGGCGGTTATTTTCTGTGGCACTTTCCGTAGGCTCGCGCCTCCCAGGCGTTACCTGGCACTCTGCCCTATGGAGCCCGGACTTTCCTCCCCCTGCTGTTTCGCAACAAAAGCTGCGGAACAAAAACAGGCAGCGACTGTCCGATCGACTCTCCGCCGACAAGATTAACGGTACACGCGGTCAAGAACAAGCGATACCGCAAACTATATCAAATGGCCACTACTCTGCTTTCTGCTTTTCCAGGGCAAGTTGATACAACAGGTTCTTGCGTACACCGGTAATTTCCGCCGCAAGTGCCGCCGCCCGTTTGAGCGGCAACTCTGCCAACAGCAAGTCCAGTACCCGCTGCGCTTCGGTACTGATCGCCTGCTCGCCCTCGGGCGCGCTCCAGCCACCGACCAACACCACGCACTCGCCACGCTGCTGATTGCTGTCGCCCGCGACAAACGCCCGCAGCTCGGCCAACGGCAAGCCCTTGAGGGTCTCGAAGGTTTTGGTCAGCTCGCGCGCCAGCAGCGCCGGGCGTTCGCCACCGAACACCGCCTCCATGTCCTCCAGGCACTCGAGGATACGGTGAGGGGCCTCGTAGAAGATCAGCGTGCGTGGCTCTTCCTTGACCTGCTCCAGCCGTGCACGGCGCCCCGCCGTCTTGGCTGGCAAAAAGCCTTCGAAGATGAAACGGTCAGAGGGCAGGCCCGCCGCCGACAGCGCGGCAATCAGCGCGCATGCACCCGGTACCGGCACCACACTCACCCCCGCCGCCCGCGCCTGACGCACCAGGTGGTAGCCAGGGTCGGAAATCAACGGTGTGCCGGCGTCGGAAACCAGCGCAACATTGTCGCCGGCCAACAACCGGGTCAGGAACCGACCGCCCTCGTCGCGCTCGTTGTGCTCATGGCACGCCGCCAGCGGCGTGTCGATACCGAAATGCTGCAACAGACGGATCGAGTGGCGCGTGTCCTCGGCCGCGATCAGGGCGACATCCGCCAGCACCTTCAGCGCCCTGGCGCTCATGTCGTCGAGGTTGCCGATGGGCGTTGCGACCACATACAGCGTACCCACGGTGGATTTCGAAGCCCCTGCCACATCAGTCACTGCGCACACCTGTCTTTCGGATCAAAGGCGCCATTGTAGCCCGACCGCCCGTAACAGGGCGCAAAGAACTTCGCAGGCGTTCATCGGCCAGCCACCTATAGTGAAGGATCAGCATCAGCAAGATCGCGCCCCGGCCAGTGCTTGGGTACAATTGCCGGCCAACTTGATCGAGTAACAGGACCTTTACATGATCGCTTGCCTGCGGCTGCTCTCAGCCCTCTGCCTCGCTACCCTGCTGGCAGCCTGCGCCAGCTCGCCCTCATCCAGCCTGGGCGAGCTGCCACGCACCCCGGACGCCAGCATCGAGCAACTGCTCGAAAAGGCCGCCTCCAGCAAGTCCACGGAAGATGCCGCCCTGCTGCGCCTGAGCGCCGCAGACCTGGCGTACAAGCAGAAGGACTACCCGCGCGCCGCACGCATTCTCGAGCAGGTCCCGATGGACACGCTCAAGCCCGCCCAGCAAGTGTTCGCCAGCACCCTTGGCGCCGAGCTGGCCATGAGCCGCAACCAGCCCAAGGCGGCCCTCACCGCCCTGTCGCACCCTAGCCTGCAGCGTGTCGCCGAGCTGCCGGCAGAACAGCAGGTACGCACCTACAGCGTCCACGCCGCCGCCCTCGAAGCCGACGGCCAGGCCCTGGCCGCCGCCCAGCAGCGCGTGCTGCTTGCCCCGCTGCTCAGCGGCCAGGCCGCCAGCGCCAACAACGACTCGATCTGGTCGCTGGTCGCCGCGCTGCCACCCGAACAGCTGCAGCAGCCAGCCAACGACCCGGTGCTCGCCGGCTGGACCAGCCTGGCACTGGCCGTGAAAACCGCCGGTACCCTGGAGCAACAGCAAGCCGCCATCGACACCTGGCGCCAGCAGCACCCGGACCACCCTGCCGCCCAGCAACTGCCGGTGGCGCTGGCCAAGCTCAAGGAGCTGGCCAGCCAGCCATTGACCAAGATTGCCCTGCTGCTGCCCCAGGAAGGCCCATTGGCAGGCGTCGCACGCGCACTGCGTGATGGCTTCATGGCCGCCCACTTCCAGGCTCAGCAGTCTGGCCAGCCGGCCCCCGCCGTGCAGGTATACGACAGCTCCCGCATCACCTCGGTTGACGACTTCTACCGCCAGGCCCAGGCCGATGGCGTGCAACTGGTAGTCGGCCCGCTGGAAAAACCCCTGGTGAAAAAGCTCGCTGCCAATGCGCAACTGCCAATCACCACGCTCGCCCTGAACTACGCAGACGCCGGCCAGACAGCCCCGCCACAACTCTTCCAGTTCGGCCTCGCTGCCGAGGATGAAGCGCGCGAAGTCGCACGTCGCGCCCGCGCCGACGGCATGGTCCGCGCCGTCGCGCTGGTACCGAGTGGCGAATGGGGTGACCGTGTGCTCGCCGCCTTCCGCAAAGACTGGGAAAGCAACGGCGGCACCCTGCTCGCCGCCGAGCGCATCGCTCAGCCCGTCGCCCTGGCCCAGCAGATTGCCGACCTGTTCCAGCTGCGCCAGAGCGAAGGCCGCGCCAAGAGCCTGCAGAGCACCGTGGGCGGCAACATCGCCGCGCAGCCGTCGCGCCGTCAGGACATCGACTTCATCTTCCTGGCCTCGACGCCGCAACAGGCCCAGCAGATCAAGCCGACCCTGAACTTCCAGTACGCCGGCGACGTACCGGTCTATGCCACCTCGAACCTGTACAGCGCCAGCGGTGACGTCAACCAGTACAACGACATGAACGGCATTCGCTTCTGCGAAACACCGTGGCTGCTCGACACCAGCAACAGCCTGCGCCAGCAGGTGGTGCAGCAATGGCCGCAAGCCGCCGGCAGCCTCGGCCGCCTGTACGCCATGGGCGTGGATGCCTACAGCCTGGCACCGCGCCTGGGCCAACTGAAAGCCTTGCCGGACAACCGCGTACAAGGGCTTTCGGGCAGCCTCAGCATGAACGCCAACCAGCGTATCGAGCGCCAGCTGCCTTGGGCCGAATTCTCTGGCGGCCAGGTCAAGCGCCTGCCAGACACCGCCCGTTGATGCCAGACGCATCGCCCTCCCAGGCCGGTCAGGCAGCCGAAAACCAAGCCCTTGAGTTCCTTCAAGGGCAAGGTCTCAAGTTGCTGACGCGCAATTGGCGATGCAAAGGCGGTGAGCTTGATCTGGTCATGCTCGACGCCGATACAGTAGTATTCGTCGAAGTCCGCTACCGGTTGCACGCGAGCTTCGGTGGCGCCCTCGGCAGTATCGACGGGCGCAAGCAGAAACGGCTGGTGCTGGCTGCCAGCCTTTTCCTGCAAAAGGAGCCGCGCTGGGCCGCACAACCCTGCCGCTTCGACGTTGTCGCCCTGCAGGGCAGCCACCACGCAGGCAGACCGCTTCAATGGCTGAAAAACGCCTTCGAATGCTGAACCCACTTCGTATTTTTTGCTCTATGTTTCGCGGGCTGGTCTTTGTTGCGCGCCGCGCCGGCCACCGCCCCACTTAAGGTCACCAGATGGACATGCAATCCCGAATTCGCCGGCTGTTCCAGGCCAGCATCGATACCAAGCAACAGGCAATGGACATCCTGGCACCGCACATCGAGCAGGCCAGCCTGGTCATGGTCAATGCGCTTCTCAACGAGGGCAAGATGCTCGCTTGCGGCAACGGCGGCTCGGCTGGCGATGCCCAGCACTTTTCGTCGGAGCTGCTCAACCGCTTCGAGCGCGAGCGCCCGAGCCTGCCGGCCATAGCACTGACCACCGACAGCTCGACGCTGACCTCGATCGCCAATGACTACAGCTACAACGAAGTCTTTTCCAAGCAGATCCGCGCCCTGGGCCAGCCCGGCGATGTGCTGCTGGCGATTTCCACCAGCGGCAACTCGGCCAACGTGATTCAAGCGATCCAGGCCGCACATGATCGCGAAATGATTGTCGTAGCATTGACCGGGCGTGACGGCGGCGGCATGGCTTCGCTGCTGCTGCCCGAGGACGTCGAAATCCGCGTGCCTTCGACGGTCACCGCACGTATCCAGGAAGTCCACCTGCTGGCGATCCACTGCCTGTGCGATCTGATCGACAGCCAATTGTTCGGGAGTGAAGAATGACCCCTATGCGCCTCGGCCTGATGGCCCTGACCCTGTGCCTGAGCGTCACCGGCTGCAGCTCGGTGCTGACCTCGACCCGTAACTCGCCGATCGAGGACGATCGCGGCACGCGCACCATCGGCAGCAAGATCGATGACTCGCTGATCGAAACCAAGGCTGCGGTCAATATTTCCAAAGCCAGCCCAGACCTCGACAAGGGCTCGCACATCGTTGTCAGCAGCTACAACGGCATCGTCCTGCTTGCCGGCCAGACCCCTCGCGCCGAGCTCAAGAGCCTGGCCGAGCAAACGGCTGGCCAGGTGCAGCGCGTGAAGAAGGTGCACAACGAACTGCAGGTGATGCAGCCCTCCTCCATCCTGGCGCGCAACAACGACGCCTGGCTGACCACCAAGATCAAGACGCAGATGCTCACTGACAACGCCGTGCCAAGCTCGCGCATCAAGGTGATTACCGAGAACGGTATCGTCTACCTGCTCGGCCTGGTGACCCAACAGGAGGCCAATGCTGCCACCGGCGTGGTACAGAGCGTGTCGGGCGTACAGAAGATCGTCAAACTGTTCGAGTACATCGACTGATTGACTGGCTGCCTGAACCGACCTCTTCGCGGTTGACCCGCGAAGGGCCGGCACAGGCAGCAACGTTGCTCCAATCCTTCCAGATACCCAGGAAACACCGCATGAAAAAGCTTTTGCTGCCTGCCCTGCTGTTTGGCACCTTCGCCACCCTGGCTGGCTGCTCCACCCCAAGCCTGATCACCCTGAACGACGGCCGTGAAATCCAGGCTGTCGACGCTCCGAAGTTCGAAAAGGACTCCGGCTTCTACGAGTTCCAGCAACTCGACGGCAAGCGCACCCGCATCAACAAAGACCAGGTACGCACCATCAGCGACCTGTAATCGCAGGCGCGCTGCAAATAAAAAGGCGATCCGGTTGGATCGCCTTTTCTGTTACTTGACCACTTTCAGGCTTGGCCGCCCCGTCGGGCGCGGCGGCTGGCCACCGCCTTCTGGCGGGCCATCATCATCCGGCTCGACATCATCGTCTTCCAGCTCCTCGCCTTCCATCAGCGACGGCTCCAACTCGAAGACCATGCCCTGGCCGTTCTCACGGGCGTAGATACCGAGGATTGCGCCAATCGGCACGTACAGCGTGTGGGCAACACCGCCGAAGCGGCCCTCGAAGCTGACTGCCTCGTTATCCATGTGCAGGCTGCGCACGGCACTGGGCGAGATATTCAGGACAATCTGACCATCACTGGCAAAACCTTGAGGCACCTGGACTGCCGGATACTCGGCATTGACCAGCATATGGGGCGTGCAATCGTTGTCGACGATCCACTCATACAGTGCTCGAACCAGATAGGGGCGACTGGAGTTCATCAACAGCTCCTTAAAGCTTGCGCATTTCACGTTCAACGGAGGACAGGCTCGCCAGGAAAGGCTCGCGGGCGAACTGTCGCTCCATGTAATCCAGCAGCGGCTTGGCTTGCCGCGGCAATTCGATACCCATTACCGGCAAACGCCAGAGTATGGGCAATAGACAACAGTCGACCAAGCTTTGCTCATCACTCATGAAGCAGGCGAACTCACCGAACAGCGGCGAGACCCCCGTCAGGCTCTCACGCAACGCCTTGCGCGCCTCGGCGCGGGCAGCATCGCTGTTGCGCATGTCGAGCACCGTATCGGCCAGGGCACACCAGTCACGCTGGATGCGATGCATGAGCAGGCGGCTGTTGCCACGCGCCACAGGGTACACCGGCATCAAGGGCGGATGCGGATAACGCTCTTCGAGGTACTCCATCACCACGGTCGACTCATACAACGCCAGGTCGCGGTCGACCAGGGTCGGCACGCTCGCATAGGGGTTAACCTCGACCAGCTTGGGCGGCAGGCGGCCAGGGTCGACGTCGATGATCTGCACGCTGATGCCTTTCTCGGCAAGCACGAGGCGTACCCGATGAGAATAGTGATCAGCGGGGTCGGAATAGCAGGCTAACCTGTTGGTTGCGCCCATGTAGCGCCTCCTCGTACGGGATGCTCGTAACACTCAAAATGAAAACGCGCCCGGGGCACCCTGGCAAACCTGCCAGAGCCCCCCGGGCGCGTTCAACTACCAGAAATTACTGCGTGATCAGTGCACGTCCTTCCAGTATTCACGCTTGAGCAAATAGGCGAATACGAAGAAGAAAGCCAGGTACAGCAACACGTAGGTACCGATGCGCTGGCTTTCCAGTTTGACCGGGTTGGCCGAATAGGCCAGGAAGGTCACCAGGTTCTTGACCTTCTCGTCGAACTGCTCGGTCGTCAGGGTACCGGAATTCGGCGTGATGGTCAGCTGGTCACACGCTTCATGGGTCAGCGGGCTGCCCGTCAGCGGGTCAAACTGCTTCTTGCCATCGACTACGCTCTGCACCTGCTTGCAGCCAACCACCTGGTTGCCCTGCAGGCCAACCAGCACGTTGGGCATGCCAACGTTAGGGAACACCTTGTTGTTCACCCCATAAGGGCGCGATGGGTCCTCATAGAAGCTGCGCAGGTAGGTGTACAGCCAATCAGTGCCACGCACCCGGGCAACCAGGGTCAGGTCGGGCGGCGCGGCCCCGAACCAGGTCTTGGCGTCGTTGGGGCGCATGCCGATCTGCATGTGGTCGCCGATCTTGGCACCGGTGAAGACCAGACTCTCGAGCATCAGCTCGTGCGGGATACCCAGGTCGTCGGCCACCCGCTCGTAGCGCTGGAACTTGGCACTGTGGCAACCCATGCAATAGTTGGCAAAGGTACGCGCGCCATCCTGCATGGCCGCCTTGTCGGTCAGGTCGATGTCAACCTTGTCCAGCTCCAGGCCATGTTCTGCGGCGAAGGAAAAGGCAGGCATCACTGCCAGCAAAAATACTGCAATCAACTTTTTCATCAGCCAGTCACCCTTTCCGGAACCGGTTTGGTCTTCTCGAGCCTTGTGTAGAACGGCATCAGCAGGAAGTAGGCGAAGTACAACACCGTGCACACCTGCGACAGCAAGGTGCGGCCAGGCGTCGGCGCCAGCACGCCCAGCACACCGAGGATGACGAAGGACACGCAGAACACCAGCAGGAAGAGCTTGCTGATCCAGCCCTTGTAGCGCATGGAGCGCACCGGGCTGCGGTCGAGCCAAGGCAGCACGAACAACACGGCGATCGCGGCCCCCATGGCGATTACGCCCATCAGTTTGTCAGGCACCGCACGCAAGATCGCGTAGAACGGTGTGAAGTACCACACCGGCGCGATGTGCTCCGGCGTCTTGAACGCGTTCGCCTGCTCGAAGTTCGGTTTTTCCAGGAAGTAACCGCCCATTTCCGGGAAGAAGAACACCACGGCACAGAACACGAAGAGGAACACCACCACGCCGACAATGTCCTTTACGGTGTAGTACGGGTGGAACGGGATACCGTCCAGCGGAATACCGTTTTCGTCCTTTTTCTTCTTGATGTCGACGCCATCGGGGTTGTTCGAACCCACTTCGTGCAAGGCCAGGATGTGCAGCACTACCAGGCCAAGGATGACGATCGGCAGGGCAACCACATGCAGGGCGAAGAAGCGGTTCAGGGTGATGCCGGAGATCAGGTAGTCACCGCGAATCCACTGGGTGAGGTCATCGCCGATCACCGGGATGGCGCCGAACAGCGAGATGATCACCTGGGCACCCCAGTACGACATCTGCCCCCACGGCAGCAGATAACCCATGAAGGCCTCTGCCATCAGCGCCAGGTAGATCAGCATGCCGAACAGCCAGACCAGCTCACGCGGCTTCTGGTAAGAGCCATAGAGCAGGCCGCGGAACATGTGCAGGTAGACCACGATGAAGAACGCCGAAGCACCGGTGGAGTGCAGGTAGCGCAGGATCCAGCCATATTCGACGTCACGCATGATGTACTCGACCGAGGCGAAGGCCTCTTCCGCCGAGGGCGTGAAGCTCATGGTCAGCCACACACCGGTCACGATCTGGTTGACCAGCACCAGCAACGCCAGGGAGCCGAAGAAATACAGGAAGTTGAAGTTCTTGGGCGCGTAATACTTGCTCAGGTGGTCTTCCCACATCTTGGTGGCGGGGAAGCGCGCATCAATCCAGTCCATGAACTTGCTCATCATGCGTTCTCCTGATCGACGCCGATGACAATGATGTCGTCCGACTCATAAGAGTGCGGGGGCACTGGCAGGTTGAGAGGCGCCGGCTGCGACTTGTAGACACGGCCAGCCAGGTCGTAGTGGGAACCGTGGCAAGGGCAGAAATAGCCACCCACCCATTTCGGACCGAGGTCGGCGGGCGCCACTTCCGGGCGGAACGTCGGCGAGCACCCCAGATGGGTACACAGGCCGACGAGAATGAGTATTTCCGGCTTGATCGAGCGAACCTGTGGGTCGACGTAGGTCGGCTGCACCGAGGCCTTCGACTCGGGGTCGGACAGGTCTGCGGTGATTTTCTTGAGGTTTCCGAGAATCTCTTCCGTTCGCCGTACGATGAACACAGGTTGGCCACGCCACTCGGCCACCATCTGCTGCCCGGCCTCGACCTTGGCAATATTGACCTTCACCGGTGCACCTGCGGCTTTCGCCTTGGCACTGGGAAACCATGACCCCACGAACGGTACCGCAGCCCCCACTGCCCCCGCCGCCCCGACCACAGAGGTCGCGGCTACGAGGAAGCGGCGCCGGCCTGCGTTGACGCCGTCATTACTCATTCAGTCCTCTCCCATCAGCTTGCTTGGCCTGTTGAATCAGGCCTGTACTTAGGTAATGTCTGTGGCACTAAAAATTGGCCGCCATGGTAAGAAACAAATCCACACACTGACAAGGTGATTACCCACTTACGGGCTACAACCCTCGCTTTGCTTGATCTGCGTCTATGCGGTAAGCCGTCACGGACATGCTGACAGGTTAGTTCAAGACATAAAAAAAGCCCGGTTCCAAAGGAACCGGGCTTTTTCGACTGCCGAAGCGGTATTAACGCTTGGAGTACTGAGGACGCTTACGCGCTTTACGCAGACCCACTTTCTTACGCTCAACTTCACGAGCGTCGCGGGTGACGTAGCCAGCACGACGCAGAGCGGCACGCAGGGTTTCGTCGTATTGCATCAGAGCGCGGGTGATACCGTGACGGATCGCACCGGCTTGACCGCTGACACCACCACCAGCAACGGTGACGTAGATGTCGAACTTCTCAACAGTCTCGGTCAGTTCCAGCGGCTGGCGAACAACCATGCGAGCGGTTTCGCGGCCGAAGAACACGTCCAGAGAACGGTTGTTGATGGAGATGTTACCAGTACCCGGACGCAGGAAAACGCGAGCGGTTGCGGTCTTGCGACGGCCAGTGCCGTAATTTTGAGTCGCCGACATAATGAACTATCCCGTTAGATCTTCAGTTCTTGAGGCTGCTGAGCAGTGTGTGGGTGAGCAGCACCCGCGTACACTTTTAGCTTACGGTACATGTCGCGACCCAGCGGGTTCTTCGGCAGCATGCCTTTGACCGCGGTTTCGATAACACGCTCAGGGGCCTTGGCGATCAACTTCTCGAAGTTGATTTCCTTGATACCGCCTGGGAAGCCGGAGTGGGAGTAGTACATTTTGTCGGAAGACTTGGCGCCAGTCACACGAATTTGCTCGGCGTTGATGACGACGATGTAGTCGCCGGTGTCAACGTGAGGGGTGTATTCTGGTTTGTGTTTGCCACGCAGACGGCTAGCGATTTCGGTAGCCAGACGACCCAGGGTCTGGCCAGCGGCGTCGACTACGAACCACTCGCGCTTTACTGTTTCCGGTTTAGCAGTAAAAGTTTTCATTCTCTAAAGCCTCAGAGGCCGCCCAGCGAAAAATAGACGGCGAATCTTACTGGATAGTGCACAGCTTGCCAAGGGCAAGCGCGCAGCCGAACACAGACGCTTTTGGGGGCTCGGGTCGGGCACGCCCATGTTCGACGGGGTTCTTCCTGCGTGGTGGTGCATCACTCCCTCCACACGGAGAGGGTCCGAATTATCCAGATTGCGCGAAAAATTTCAACCTGCTTTTATGGGCTTCTTTGCCAAGGAGACACTTCCCGATGGAATACCGCCAGCTCGGCCGTACCGATCTCAGCGTCAGCGCCCTGTGCCTGGGCACCATGACCTGGGGTGAGCAGAACGTTCAGGACCAGGCCTTTGAACAGATCGCCATGGCCAAGGCCGCCGGGGTCAACTTCATCGACACCGCCGAGATGTACCCGGTGCCGCCCCGCCCCGAGACCTACGCCGCCACCGAGCGCATCATCGGCAACTGGTTCCGCCAGCATGGCGATCGCGACGACTGGATCCTGGCCAGCAAGGTCGCCGGGCCCGGCAACGGCATCAGCCACATCCGCGATGGCCAACTCAAGCACAACCGCCAGCACATCGTCGCGGCACTGGACGAGAGCCTCAAGCGCCTGCAGACCGACCGCATCGACCTGTACCAGTTGCACTGGCCCGAGCGCAGCACCAATTTCTTCGGCAAGCTGGGCTACCAGCACCTGAGCACAGACCTGTTCACCCCGCTGGAAGAAACCCTCGAGGTGCTCGACGAGCAGGTGCGCGCGGGCAAGATCCGCCACATCGGGCTGTCCAATGAAACGCCGTGGGGCACCATGAAGTTTCTGCACCTGGCAGAAACCCGCGGCTGGCCGCGCGCGGTGTCGATCCAGAACCCGTACAACCTGCTCAACCGCAGCTTCGAGGTCGGCCTTGCGGAAATCGCGATCCGCGAGCAGTGCGGGCTGCTGGCCTACTCGCCGCTGGCATTCGGCATGCTCTCGGGCAAGTACGAGAACGGCGCCAGGCCAGAGAACGGCCGCCTGACCCTGTTCAGCCGCTTCGCCCGCTACTCCAACCCACAGACCGTGGCGGCCTGCAGCCGCTATGTGCAACTGGCGCAGGCGCATGGCCTGGACCCGGCGCAGATGGCCTTGGCCTTCGTCACCCAGCAGCCCTTCGTGACCAGCAATATCATCGGTGCGACCGACCTGGTGCAGCTGCAGAGCAACCTAAAGAGCCTGGAACTGAACCTGGGCGATGAACTGCTGGCGGCGATCGAAGCGATTCATCAGGACCAGCCCAACCCGGCGCCTTGATCAAAGCGACAAGCAGCGAGCTTCAAGCTGCAAGACAGAGCGGGTGTGCACTGGCCTGTTTTCTTGGAGCTTGTAGCTTGAAGCTTGCAGCTGGACAAAAAACATAAGACGATCCAGCCGGTGATTGACCACTCTACCCTATAAGAACAATGACAAATGATGTTTACCCAACCCACCGCTTCACTGCGGCGCGTCAGCATCCTGGCCATTGACAAGGTGTTCGCTTCGACCTTGATGCAAGCCAAGGATTTCTTCCACCTCGCCAGCCTGCGTTACAGCAAGCAGCTGGGCCTGGGCTTGCAGCCCATGTTCGAGATTGGCCTGGTGAGCCCGGACGGCCAGCCCGTGGACAGCTTCAGCAATGTCCAACTGCCGGTCGACGGCAGCCTGAACGATGCCGATATCATCATCCTCCCGGCGTTCTGGGACGATTTCGACAACCTCATGCAGCGTTATCCACAGGTCTTGCCGTGGTTGCGTGAACAGCATGCCCGCGGCGCCGTGCTGTGTGCCGAAGCCAGCGGTGTGTTCTGGTTGGCCGAGTCCGGCCTGCTCGATGGCAAGGAAGCGACGACCTACTGGCGCTTTTTCGCCAACTTCGCCGAGCGCTTTCCGAACATCCGGCTGAACCAGGACAAGCACCTGACGGATGCCGACAACATCTATTGCGCCGGCGGTGCCACCTCGGCCTGCGACCTGTACATCTACCTGATCGAGCGTTTCTGCGGGGCCAACGTGGCCCGTGCCGTGGCCCGCGATATCCTCTACGAAGTGCAGCGCAACTACACCCCGGGGCGCATGGGCTTTGGTGGGCAGAAGCTGCACCAGGACCTGATCATCCTGCAGATCCAGCATTGGCTGGAAGAGCACTTCGCCGACAAGTTCCGCTTCGAAGACGTCGCCCGCAACCATGGCATGAGCATTCGCAACTTCATGCGCCGCTTCCAGGGTGCGACGGGCGACAAGCCGCTGCATTACCTGCAACGGTTACGCATCGAGACGGCCAAGGGGTTGTTGTCGAGCACGCGCAAGAGCATCAAGACCATCAGCTACGAGGTCGGCTACGACGATGCCAGCTTCTTTGCCCGGTTATTCCGCCAGCACACCGAACTGTCGCCGAACCAGTATCGGCAGCAGTTTGTGCAGGAAGCCTGAAAGGCTTCCTGAGCGGCAAGCGGCAAGCGGCAAGAAAAAGCTAGAGAAACATGCGGCTTGCTCTGGCTTTTTCTTGCCGCTTGAACCTCGAAGCTTGCCGCTGCCTTTAGGGCTTGTGCGCGCGCGACAGGAACTCGTGTGACTGCATTTCCAGCAACCGGCTCAAGGTACGCTGGAACTCGAAGCTCAGCCGGCCACCGGTGTACAGGTCCTTCAGCTCCACCTCGGCCGAGATGATCAGCTTGACGTTACGGTCGTAGAATTCGTCGACCATGTTGATGAACCGACGGGCGATGTCATCGGTGGCAACGCCCATCTGCTCGACATTGCTCAGCAGAACGGCATGGAAGATCTTGCCCAGTTCGATGTAGTCGTTCTGGCTGCGCGGCCCGTCGCACAGGGCGCGGAAGTCGAACCAGGCGACGTCGTCGCAGGTGCGCAGGGCATTGATCGGGCGGTTCTCGATCATCAGCACGTCGTTCTCGACGGCCTGGGTGCACTCCGGCGTCAACGCCTTGAAGCTTGCACGCATGCTCTGCTGCGCGGCGTCATCGAGCGGGAAGTGGAACAGTTCGGCCTGCTCCAGGTGACGCAGGCGGTAGTCGACGCCGCTGTCGACGTTCACCACGTCGGTGTACTGCTTGATCATGGCGATGGCCGGCAGGAAGCGCGCACGCTGCAGGCCGTCCTTGTACAGGCCGTCCGGCACGATGTTGGAGGTCGCCACCAAGGACACGCCGTTCTTGAACAGCTCTTCCATCAGGGTGCCGAGGATCATCGCATCGGTAATGTCGGAGACGAAGAATTCGTCGAAGCAGATCACCCTGGCTTCGTCGCTGAAGCGCTTGGCAATGAGGGTCAGCGGGTTCTTCTCGCCCTTGAGGGTTTTCATCTCCTCGTGCACACGCTTCATGAAGCGGTGGAAGTGCGTGCGCATCTTCTGCTTGAACGGCAGCGCCTCGTAGAAGGTGTCGACCAGGTAGGTCTTGCCACGGCCTACGCCGCCCCAGAAGTACAGGCCCTTGACCGGCGTCTGCTCCTTCTTGCCGAACAACTTGCCGAACATGCCCGGCTTGTTGTTCTGCGCCTGGACCAGGTCGTCGTAGAGGCGCTGCAGGTGACGCACCGCAGTCTCCTGCGCCGCATCATGGAAGAAGTCGGGACGTTTCAGATCTGCTTGATATCGTTCTAGGGGCGTCATGATTTCGTTAGCGAGGCAACAAAAAACGGGCCGTCACTGTAGCGACAGACCCGCTTGATGGCAATCATACATACGGCCATTGTCTCTCAGGCCGCACGCTCAACCGCTCCTACAGTCGAATGCTTCAGTCCTGCTGCGGCGCCAGCGCCTCGTGCAGGCTTTGAACGGCAGCATCTCGGGCTTCGGCGCTTGCGAACTGCGGCCCGTCGGCAACCTGCTCGCCGTTCAGCCACAGGCTGAAGCCCAGGCCTTCGACACGCACATCGGCCTCGCCGCCTTGCTGCAATTGCTTGCTCACAGCGCCCGCACTCTTGCCGTCGGCGAAGCTGCGCGACAGCAGCAGTTGCTCGCCATCGGCGGCCAGCAGGCGGAAGCGGAAGCTGCCGTCCTCATCGCGGAAGCTGACGAAGCGCGCGCTCTTGGCTGCCTTTTTCTTGACTTCGGTGCCGGCCTGCACGCTGCTGCGGAACGAGCGCAGGCCAACAGCCTCGCGCAGTTGCTCGAGGAACGGCGTGGCGGTCTTGCGGGCCTTGGCGGCGCCGGCCAGGAGGATGTCTTCCAGGTCCGAGGGGCGCGATATCAGTTGGTGGTAGTGATCACGCTTCTCGGCCAGTTGCCCGTCCAGCAGCTGGAACAGCCGCTGCTTGGCTTCACCCCAACCCAGGCCCTGCAGCAGCTCTTCGCGGAACTCGGCGCATTGTGCCGGCGTCGAGAACGCCTGGAACAAGGTGAACAGGTGGGCGTTGACCGGGTCTTTCGCTTCGCCAGGTGCGCGCGAGTCGGTGACGATGCGCGAGATGGCGTCTTTCATGTCCTTGGCGCTGGTGAACAACGGGATGGTGTTGTCGTAGCTCTTGGACATCTTGCGACCATCCAGGCCCGGCAGGGTCGCCACGCTCTCCTCGATCACCGCCTCAGGCAGGGCGAAGAAGTCCTTGCCCTGGCCGAACAGGTGGTTGAAGCGCTGGCCGATGTCACGCGCCATTTCCACGTGCTGGATCTGGTCACGGCCAACCGGCACCTTGTGGGCGTTGAACATCAGGATGTCGGCGGCCATCAGCACCGGGTAGCTGTACAGGCCCATGGTCACGCCGGCATCCGGGTCTTCGCCGGTTTCCAGGTTCTTGTCCACCGAGGCCTTGTAGGCATGCGCCCGGTTGAGCAGGCCCTTGGCCGCGACGCAGGTCAGCAGCCAGGTCAACTCGGGGATTTCGGGGATATCGGACTGGCGGTAGAAGGTCACCTTGTCCGGATCGAGGCCACCGGCCAGCCAGGTCGCGGCGATTTCCAGGCGCGAGCGCTGGATGCGCTGCGGGTCGTCGCACTTGATGAGGGCGTGGTAGTCGGCCAGGAAGTAGAACGAATCGGCACCGGGTTGCTGGCTGGCGCGGATCGCCGGGCGGATGGCGCCGGCGTAGTTGCCCAGATGCGGGGTGCCGGTGGTGGTGATACCGGTAAGGATGCGCGTGGTCATGGGTGTTCGCTTATTCAGGCTTGGCTCAATTCGAAAGGCGCGGCAGCAGCAGATCCTTCAGATCGGTCAGCTTGCCATGGAAGAAGTGTCCGCATTCTGCCACTTTCAGCAGCTCGTGGGGGCGCGACAGGGCGTCAGACCATTCGTAAACCAACTGCGGATCGACGACTTCGTCGCTGTCAGGCTGTACCAGCGTGATCGGGCAGCGCTGCGGCGGCGGGAATTCACTCGTCAGGCGCATCACCGCCGGGGCGATCATGAACAGATGCTGCAGCGCAACGCCTGCGCTTTCCAGGCGCCCTGCCAGGCTGGTGGCGACAAAGCCACCGAACGAGAAGCCCATCAGCACCACGGGCAGCCCTGGGTGCTTGGCCTGCAGCCAAGCTGCGGCGGCCTCGGCGTCGGCCACCTCGCCAGCGCCCATGTCGTGGCTGCCGGCACTCTGACCCACGCCACGGTAGTTGAAGCGCAGGGTCACGTAACCGGCGTCACGCGCCGTGCGTTGCAGGGTCGAAACCACCTTGTTGAGCATGGTGCCGCCCTGGACCGGGTTGGGGTGGCAGATCAGCACCGCGCCGCGGGCCTCGGTCACATCCAGGTACAAGGCTTCCAACTGGCCGCAAGGGCCGTCGATGAACAAAGGGGTTTCGCGGACAAGCAAGGCACTACTCCGTGACCTCGGGAAGGGTCGATTCGTCTAGGTGAGGAATTCTGTTCTGATTTGCGATCGCTCGCGGTATACAGCGCAGGTCTGAGCCGTTAACGTAAAGCAAAGCCGTTTATAGAGGAAGGACTCGTGGAACTCTCGCTCCTTGTTTGGTTGTTGCCGACCCTGGCCCTGGTCATCGGCGTGGTGGTTGGTTTCGTCGTGGCCCGCCTGCTGCCCAATGCCGCGCCTAGCAGCACGCAACGTCAGCTGGACGACATCCAGCAGCGTTTCGACAGCTACCAGAACGAAGTGGTCACCCACTTCAACAGCACCGCCGTACTGGTCAAGAAACTGACCCAGAGCTACCAGGATGTCCAGGATCACCTGGCCGATGGTGCCAACACCCTGGCCCTCGACGACGTGACACGCCAACGCCTGCTGGCCGCCCTGCACTCCGAAGCGGCCCAGGGCCCTCGTGACCGGCTTACCCCGCCGAAGGACACCGCCGAAGTGCCCCGCGACTACGCGCCAAAAACGCCGAACTCGCCGGGTATGCTCGATGAGAGCTACGGGCTCAAGCGTTGATACCCTGAAATGAAACAAGGCCTCGCGAGAGGCCTTTTTCTTGTATCCATTTTTTGGAACAACGATGAAAAACCCTGCCGAGGCAGGGTTTTTCATTTCAGCTCAAGGCTTGCGCCACGACTGGCCTCCCTCATCGTCGTCACCACCGCCACGGCGAATGTCCAGCCTGTAGTTCACTGTTGTCTTCATGGAGATACTCCTTCAAAGATGCGCTGGCCAAATGACCAACGCAGTGAGGATGCTCCTGAGCTAAAGACCAAGGCACAGGGCACAGCTTCCGCCGCCCTCATGCCGCCTGGGTACAGACACGTAGCGCCTGCTCGACATCAGCGATCAGGTCTTCTATATCCTCCAACCCTACCGACAACCGCACCAACCCTTCCGAGATGCCATGGTGCGCCCGCTCCTGTGGCGTATAGCTGGAATGCGTCATGCTCGCCGGGTGCTGCGCCAACGACTCGGCATCGCCCAGGCTCACCGCCCGCGCGAACAGCTGCAAGGCGTTCATGAACCGCCGCCCTGCTTCGATCCCGCCCTTGAGCTCGAACGCAATCATGCCGCCCGGCAGGCGCATCTGGCGCTGGGCCAGCGCGTGCTGGGCAAACGATGGCAGCCCTGGGTAGTGAATAAGCTCGACCTGCGGCTGGCTCGCGAGAAACTCCGCCACTTGCTGGGCGTTGGCGCAATGGCGGTCCATGCGCAGGGCCAGGGTCTTGATCCCGCGCATCAACAGCGACGCATCGTGCGGCGACAGCACTGCACCGGTCATGTCTTTCAGCCCTTCCAGGCGTATCCGGTCGATCAGTGCCTTACGCCCGACCACCAGGCCGGCCGTGATATCCCCATGGCCGCTCAGGTACTTGGTCGCCGAATGCACCACCAGGTCTGCGCCCATTTCCAGCGGCCGCTGCAAATAAGGGGTGCAGTAAGTGTTGTCGACCACGATATGCAAGTCATGCCCACACGCGGCGTCGGCCACCGCTGCGATATCGACCAGTTGCATGTTGGGGTTGGCCGGGGTTTCGAAGTAGATCATCCGTGTTTTGCTGGTAATTGCCGCCTTCAGTGCCTTGATATCGTTCAGGTCGACGTGATGGATCTTCACCCCGAACTCGCCGATGCCATGGTGCAGGAAGGCGAACGTACAGCCATACAGCGTACGCCCGACGATCAGCTCATCGCCCGGCCGTAGCAGGGTCCATATCGTCGAAGTGATGGCCCCCATGCCCGACGCCAACGCCAGCCCCGCCTCGCCCCCCTCCAGTGATGCCATGCGCTGTTCCAGCAAAGCCAGCGTCGGGTTGGAGATGCGGCTGTAGAAGTGCCCCGCCTCTTCCCCGGCAAAGCAGGCAGCGCCGTATTCGACGGTGGGGAAGGCATAGGTGGCGGTCTGGTACACCGGCGGCACCAATGCGCCACCGTGTGACTGCGGGTCATAGCCATGGTGGATGGCCCGCGTGGAAAAACCGGTGTTGTT
>NZ_JANIAG010000331.1:0-1991 GCF_028682155.1 Pseudomonas sp. 39004 | reverse complement strand
ATGTTGATGTGCTGCTTTGGTGTAACAATTACAATGTTTTCTGAATTATATACATCTCCGCCCTCGGATATAGGAGTTTTATGATGAATTTGAAGAGAGGCGAGCGCTCCAACGCGCTCATGCAAACGCGCAAAAGGAGCAAAGCCTTTCCTCATCCTCCCGATGCTGACAGGGTCGAATTGAGCGGCGAGGAAAGCGTCACTACTGACGGCCTTCCACAGTGCTTCTCGATAGGCTCTCCAGTTTCGAAACTGTTGCCCTCTCAATAAATCAGAAATTTGCCTGGGTATGGGCGCTCCCTTACGTGTTTCAACACTCGTGGCCCAATGATCGTCGACCTCAACGCCTAAGCCGCTGGCTGTTCCCATTTCCTCTCGACGATCCCGAAACATCGTGTAGATAGGCGGCAATCCGGAGTCTGCCGGAAAGATGATGACGTAGTCATCCCAGCTTGCATCGGCAACGCCTGGATAGCTGTCGATCCTGATTTCTATGGGCTTGAGCGTTGCCCCTTTGTAAATAGGTGTATCGCGCTGATCGGCGGGCAATCCTGTTGAGCTATCGCCCGGCGTGACGATAGGTGTCCAGGTCAGGGTACGTGGTGGTACGTCTGCCGTAGTGGCCGTATATACATTGCGTTGAGTGTCGTATGAGGCAGTTAGGATACGCACCTGCGAAGGCACGACTTCCCCGCCCGTCTTGACGGCAAAAATTTCCGAATCGTCATTAGCGTTGAGCTGAGAGCTGAAGCGGTAGGGAAGATCGATGTATGAAGCCGAAGCGGCTGCACTTGCGGCCAACTGGACACTGAGTTGGGGATCTAGATCGGATAACGGGGTCTGCAGGGAATAGCGGCGAGGAAGCTCGCCATTCCCGAGGTTTGGAGAGTAGAAAAGAGCCGAAACACCCACCACGAACCCTGCGCCAACGCTAGCAGTAAATCCACTAACTGCGCCAACGGCGGCCCCAATCACGCCTCTTAATAAATATTCTGCGGAAGTGGATACGACTGTGCCTACTGCAGTGATAATTACCGATCCTGTTACTGCGACAGAGCCAGATGCAGAGTAGGTGTTTGCGAGGCGAATTAATTCAGTCTCTGCAGCGATGCGTTCGGCCTCGGCTTTAGCGGCGGCTTCTGCGGCGATGCGTTCGGCCTCGGCTTTGGCGGCGGCTTTTGCGGCGATGCGTTCGGCTTCGACCAAGGCCCGAGCATTTACGCGTGCTCGAATTTCCTCTGTAGTGGACCCGGCCAACAGGGTGGAAAAGTAGTAGATCTCGACAGCTGCATAGTCGCGGCTTCTCGCTGCGGCGTAACTGTATGTGATTCTTTGAATAAAAAGTTCCGGGTCATCATCAATGCTTCCGTACCGCTGTTCGTAAGCGATTATCGTGGCAGCAGTGGATTTCCAAAGAGGATGGTGCCCTACCAGTTTGTTTACGTTGGCTTCATGGGTTTCGAGAGCGTCTAATTTCCTTATTGCGAGCGACTCTATTATTTGTCTTCTGTGGGTAGCATTATCCCGATTTAACCCGGCCTCCACGATTGCTGATTCAATCTCGACATCCACTGCGGCGGCTAGTGTTCGAAGGTCTAAAGGTTTCTTAGCATCTTCGTGAATTGCTTCAAGAATTTGCGCAGAATTTGGCATTGCTGGAGGCGAAGTTGGGGGGAGTGCTGAAACTAGTGGGCCGCCAGCGGGATAAGGCCAATGAGGAAGGCCGAAGGGAAAAAGGGGTGGAAATAGGACAGATATCGGGGGGCGGCCGATGACATGCGAATCGGGCAGAAAAACTGTGCCTTGCATTGAAACTTCCATGTGTCAAAACAGCAGGGTGCTGCTTGAACCACGGAGGATCTTTGTTAAATCACTATCAACGCAGCGTGAGAGTATTCCGCTCGCGGAGCTGCTTCAGGGGGCGTTAGTCCCCCGGTGTTCGCCACGGCAAATGCAGCGCCTGTGAGATCGTGCGCCGCGCGGGCGCCGCAC
>NZ_JANIAG010000330.1:0-2110 GCF_028682155.1 Pseudomonas sp. 39004 | reverse complement strand
AAAGGGCCAGTTCGGGCAATAAAAAAGCCCGCATCAAGGATGCGGGCTCTTGGCCATCAAACCGCAGCTTACGCCGCCTTGGCCTCTTGCTGGCTCAGCGAGCGGTTCAGCGCACTGAACAATGCCTTGAAGCTGGCGGTGGTGATGTTCTCGTCGATGCCCACACCATGCACCGGGCGGCCGCCGGCTACGCGCAGTTCGATGTAGGCCGCCGCCTTGGCGTTGGTGCCGGCGCCGATGGCATGCTCGTTGTAATCCATGATCTCCACGGCAATCGGCAAGCCAGCCACCAGGGCTTCCAGGGCGCCATTGCCCTTGCCGCGCCAGTGCAGGGTGGTTTCGCCTTCACCAGCGACTTCCACTTCCACGGCGCTGTGGCCGTTTTCTTCCTGCAGGCGGTGGCTGACCAGTGCATACGGGGCGTTGGCCTGGAGGTACTCTTTCTGCAGCAGGCTGTAGATCTGCTTGGCAGTCATTTCCAGGCCCAGGCGGTCGGTTTCACCCTGGACCACCTGGCTGAATTCGATCTGCATGCGGCGTGGCAGGCTGATGCCGTATTCCTGTTCGAGCAGGTAGGTGATGCCGCCTTTGCCCGACTGGCTGTTGACGCGGATCACCGCCTCGTAGCTGCGGCCGATGTCGGCCGGGTCGATCGGCAGGTACGGCACTTCCCACAGCTCGCCTTCCTGTTGCTTGGCGAAGCCTTTGCGGATGGCGTCCTGGTGCGAGCCGGAGAACGCAGTGTGAACCAGGTCGCCGACATACGGATGACGCGGGTGCACCGGCAACTGGTTGCACTCTTCGACTACCTTGCGCACGCCATCGATGTCGGAGAAGTCCAGTTGTGGGTCGATGCCTTGGGTATAGAGGTTCAGTGCCAAGGTCACCAGGTCGACGTTGCCGGTACGCTCGCCGTTGCCGAACAGGCAGCCTTCGGCGCGGTCGGCGCCGGCCATCAGGCCCAGCTCGGTGGCGGCGATGCCGGTGCCACGGTCGTTGTGGCAGTGCAGGCTGATGATCACGCTGTCACGGCGGCTGATGTTGCGGCAGAACCACTCGATCTGGTCGGCGTAGATGTTTGGCGTGGCGACTTCCACGGTGGCTGGCAGGTTGAGGATGAGCTTGTGCTCAGGGGTTGGGTTCCACACTTCAATGACCGCGTCGCAGACTTCCTTGGCGAACTCCAGCTCGGTGGCGCTGAAGGTCTCGGGCGAGTACTGGAAGGTCCACTGGGTGTCCGGCTGCTGGGCAGCATACTTGACGAACAGTTTGGCCGCGTTCACGGCGATGTCCTTCACGCCTTGCTTGTCCTGGTTGAAGACGATGCGGCGGAACGACGGGCTGGTCGCGTTGTACAGGTGGACAATGGCCTTTTTGGCCCCACGCAGCGATTCGAAGGTACGGGCGATCAGGTCTTCACGGGCCTGGGTGAGCACCTGGATGGTGGTGTCGTCCGGGATGTGGCCGTCTTCGATCAGGGTACGCACGAAGTCGAAGTCGGTTTGCGAAGCGGACGGGAACGAGGCTTCGATCTCCTTCACGCCAACCTGCACCAAGGTCTTCCAGAAACGCAGCTTCTTCTCCGCATCCATCGGCTCGATCAGCGACTGGTTGCCATCACGCAGGTCGGAGCTGCACCAGATCGGCGCTGCGGTGATGGTTTTCGATGGCCAGGTGCGATCAGGCAGGTCGATGGTCGGGAAGGCGCGGTATTTCTTCGAAGGGTCTTTGAGCATGGTCATGGAAGCAATCCTTTTGTATGCGGCCGAGATCGGGCCTGCCGAGCAATAACGAGATGAAGAGGCGAGGCGACGCGATTCAACCTGGTAGTCGTGCGCTGACCAGGCAGAGGCTGCGATGTTGTCGGAGCAGAATGAGGGTGCTGGAGGTTTTCATGCTTCAACCCTAAGCCAGCGGGGTGAGGGATGGCAAGTGTTCGCGAAAAATTGAGAGGAATGCTTAAAAAAAGCTGGATTGCGAGATTTTGTAGCGCTTATTGCTGAGAGGCTTTCAGGTTTTTGCGCTGTAGGTTTTGATGGCGCAAGACAAGGGAAGTGGGGTGTCAGCGCGGGCTTCTTCGCGGGGTTACCCGCGAAAGATCGGAAGAGCA
>NZ_JANIAG010000033.1:0-40619 GCF_028682155.1 Pseudomonas sp. 39004 | reverse complement strand
CCACCAGCACGTTGCTGTAGCGGGCCAGGGTGTCGGCCTGATAGGCCAGTGCCAGCGCAGCGCCACAAGCAGGCTCTACCAGTACCCGGTGGTCGCGCAAGAAGCGTTCACAGGCTTCAAGTGCCGCACGGTCGCTGACCAGGTGGCTGTGCACCGGGTGGCTACGCACGCACTCCAACGCTTGGTCGGCTACGCGCTTGGCGCCCAGGGACGTCGCCACCGATGCTAGGCGCTCGAGTTCAACCGGGTGGCCTGCCTGCACGGCTGCATGCAGCGAGGCAGCACCGGTGGTTTCCACTGCCAGGACCGGCACGTCATCCCAGCCATTGCGCTTGAGGCCCTCGACCACGCCACTGAGCAAACCGCCGCCGCCGACCGATAACACCACCGCATCGGGCTTGACCCTGCTGGCGGCCACTTCGTCGATCAGGCTGGCATGCCCGGCCCACAGCAGGGGGTCGTCGAAGGGGTGGATGAAAGCATCGCCGCTGCCGAGCAAGGTCTGCGCCAGCTCGTTGGCCTCCTGCCAGGAGCTGCCGTGCACCACCACATTGGCGTCTTCCAGGCGCAGCAGTTCCTTGGCGCGCTCGGTGGTGGTCTCGGGCACCACCACCGTCACCGGCACCCCCAGTTTGCGGCCGGCATAGGCCACCGCCAGCCCGGCGTTACCGCCGGATGACGAGACGAAATGGCGTGCGCCCCGGGCATGGTGAACTTCGCAGGCATGGCCCACGCCGCGCAGCTTGAACGAGCCGCAAGGCTGCAGGGCGTCCAGCTTGAGCCAGACCGTACGGCCAGCGGCCAGCGACAGGGGGCGGGATTCGATCAGGGGTGTCTGGATATGCAAGGTCATGGCGTGCTCCACAGGTCAGTCTTCACGGGCAACCGAAGGGCTCTCGCCGCGCAGTTGCTCCAGGTAGTTGTAAACGGTGTAACGGGTCACGCCGAGGGCGTTGGCGGCCTTTTCCACGCCGCCCTTGACGATGAACAGGCCGCGCTCCTGCATCACCCGCACGGCCTCGACCTTGGCTTGCTTGTTCATCCGGCCCTGGCCACTGCGCAACAGCGAGTTCTGGATGATCTCGCTCATCAACAGTTCCATGTCTGCAGGTTCCTGGGGGGTGGTCGATGCAGGCGAAGCGCCCACTGGCTGCAGCTGCTGCAAGAAGCTCAGGGCGGTGTCGAGGCCGGTGATGTCGGTGTTGATGCACAGGCTGGCAAAGGGGTGGCCGCTGCTGTCGCGGAAGATGGCCGTGGCGCTGCGCAGGGTGCGGCCCTTGAGCGTGGTGGGGTAGTCGGGCAGCACCACAGGGTCGCAGCCGTGCCGTTCGGCGCTGGCTTGCATCAGTGCCTTGAAGCCTTGATCCTGTTCGGGTGCGGCGAGAATCGGACTGCCGACGACGCGGCCGGAAAGGTGGCCGTTGACGATCGCCACGACGGAGTGCTCCGGGTGGTCGAGGTCGTGCAGGAGGATTTCCATGTTGCGGGCGGCAACACTGCCCAGAGCCTGGATGGCGGCCTTGAGGATGGTGAGGGTTAGCTGGCGTTCTTCGGGCGGGGAAAGCGGCATGAAAGCATCACCAATTTCAACGGTTTGTGCATTTTTACACACAAAGTTGAAATTGGCGATGCGGGCGCGAATTTACGCGCCCAGTGCTGGCGTACGCGGCGGGATCATGCGGCGCGAGCCGGTAGCCTCGAACGCCGCACCAAAGCTCAGCAGGTCGTTGTCGCTATAGGCACGGCCAGCGAAGGTCAGCCCCACCGGCATGCCGATATCGGCCATCACGCCCATCGGCACGGTCACGGTCGGTACACCCAAGTGGCGGATAGCAAGGTTGCCGTTGGCCACCCAGATGCCGTTGCTCCAGGCAATGTCCGCCGAAGCCGGGTTGACGTCGGCATCTGCCGGCCCCACGTCGGCCACGGTCGGGAACAGCACCGCGTCCAGGCCCAGCTTGTCCATCCAGTCTTCCAGGTCCAGCTTGCGGGTTTTTTCCAGCCCGCGCAGGCCATCGGGCAAGGTCTCGATTTGGTCCCAGGTCTTCAGGCCGCGCTTGGCCATGTTGACGTATTCGTCCATGCCGGCGGCCAGGTCGTCCTCACGGTTGGGCAAGGTGCCCGGGTCATGCGGGAAGATCTTCAGCCCTTCGACATTGGCCAGGCGGTTGAGCTTGGGGTCGTCGTTGGCGCGCAGGAAGTCATCGAAGGCCCAGCCCGACAGTTCCCATAATTCGTCATGCAGGAACGCTTTGCTGACGATGCCGCGGTTGTACACGGTTGGGGCGCCAGGGCGATCGCCTTCGCAGTTGGAGACCAGCGGGAAGTCCACTTCGAGCACTTCGGCGCCTGCTGCTTCCAGGGCCTGGCGGGCCTGCTGCCACAGCTCGATGACGCTGTCGCGGGTGTTGATGCGCTGGCCGGTCGGGCCGCCGATACCTGGCTTCTCGGAGGTGCCGGCCTCGGGGTCGGCATTGATGTACATGCGCGGCACGCCGAAGCGCTTGCCCTTGAGTGCGCTGGCATCCACTGCCAGGTCCAGGTACGAGGCCGGGCGCACGGAAGAGGCGGCCGGGATCGCAACCCACGGCTGCAGGCGCCACAGGTCGCCGCGCTTGTCGGCGTCATCGGCCACCACGACCTCGAGGATTTCCAGCAGGTCGGCCATGGTGCGGGCATACGGCACCACCACGTCCATGGTCGGCGTCAGCGGCCAGTTGCCACGTACCGAAATCACCCCGCGCGAAGGGGTATAGGCGCACAGTCCGTTGTTGGACGCAGGGCCGCGGCCGCTCGACCAGGTTTCTTCGGCCAGGCCGAAGGCGCTGAAGCTGGCGGCGGTGGCAGTACCGGCACCGTTGGACGAGCCCGAGGCGAAGGGGGCGGTCAGGTAGTTGGCGTTGTACGGGCTCTCGGCTCGACCATACACCCCCCGCTGCATGCCCCCGTTGGCCATGGGCGGCATGTTGGTCTTGCCCAGGCACACGGCACCGGCGGCCCGCAGGCGCTCGATGGTGAAGGCGTCGCGTTGGGCTACCAGGTCCTTGAAGGCGGGGCTGCCGGAGGCGGCGGTGAGGCCTTTGACCAGGTAGCTGTCCTTGGCGGTGTAGGGGATGCCGTCCAGCGGGCTCAGCGGCTGGCCTTTGGCACGTCGGGCATCGGAGGCTTCGGCCTCCTTGAGTGCGTCTGGGTTGCGTACCACCACGGCGTTGAGCGCGGTCGGCGTATTGGCGCCATCGTAGGCGTCGATACGCGCCTGGTAGGCCTTGACCAGCTCGACCGCTGTGGTGCGGCCCGACTCGAGCGCGTCGCGCAGCTCGGCAATGGAAACCTCGGTTACCTCGATCATGCTTTCACCAAAAATTTTTGCAGGTGGGGGCTAGTGCGAGGAGTGTACAAGAAGGCTTTGGTGTACGCAGGTTTGCGCAGGGGCAAATGGTTTTGTGCAGGCGGGCATTGTCGGGGCCGCACGGCGGCCCCGGGCAGTCAATCCAGGTCTGCCGCCGAGTGCCGCTCCGGCACCTGGCTGGCCTCGTCGCCCCAGGTGCGATTGACCCGTGTCCCGCGTTGTACTGCGGGGCGTTGGGCGATCGCTTCGGCCCAGCGTTGCACATGGGTGTACTCGTGCACCGCCAGAAACTCCGCCGCGCCGTAAAGATTGCCGCGCACCAGTTCGCCGTACCACGGCCACACGGCGATATCGGCGATGCTGTACTCATCACCGCCCAGGTAGCGGCTTTCGGCCAGGCGGCGGTCGAGTACGTCCAGTTGGCGCTTCGCTTCCATGGTGAAGCGGTTGATGGCGTACTCGAACTTTTCCGGTGCGTAGACATAGAAGTGGCCAAAGCCGCCGCCCAGGTACGGCGCAGCGCCCATCTGCCAGAACAGCCAGTTCAGGCTTTCGGTACGTGCAGCTGCGGTCTTGGGCAACAGTTCGCCGAACTTTTCTGCGAGGTACAGCAGGATCGCCCCCGACTCGAACACCCGCACCGGTGGCTCGACGCTGCGGTCGAGCAGGGCGGGGATCTTCGAGTTGGGGTTTACATCGACGAAGCCGCTGGAGAACTGGTCGCCCTCGCCGATGCGGATCAGCCAAGCGTCATATTCGGCGCCGCTGTGGCCCAGGGCGAGCAGCTCTTCAAGGGCTATGTTGACCTTCACGCCATTGGGCGTGGCCAGGGAGTACAGCTGCAGAGGGTGCTTGCCCACTGGCAGCGCCTTGTCGTGGGTTGGCCCTGCAACCGGGCGGTTGATGCTGGCGAATTGGCCACCGGAGGCCGCGTCATTGCGCCAGACCTTGGGTGGGGCGTAAGGGGGCTTGCTCATGGGGTGCTCCTTGAATGCCGCGAAAGGGTCAGCTAAAGACGTTGACCTGCATCTATGCCACGGGTTCGTGGAAAAGCGCAATTGCATAGGCGCTGGCGCTGGCTGCATGGCGCGTTTTTCATCCAGTTTTCATCTGTCATTGCCGGCAGCAGCCTTATGCTGGCGCTATCCCTTCGCCCTGCACGGAACAGCCGGCCGATGAACATCCCTCGCTGCTTGCTGGCGCTGGTCCTGCTCGGCGGCCTGTTGGCCCAGGCCGAAGCCGCGCCGTGGGTCGCCGGCCTGCACCACATGACCCTGACCGACCCCGTCGATGACCGGCCCATGCAGGCGCTGGCGTTTTACCCTGCCATTGGCGCCACCCGCAGCAGCCGTATCGACGGCTACCCGGTCGATGTCGCCGAAGAAGCCCCGGTAGCGCTGGGGCAATTCCCTTTGCTGGTGCTCTCCCACGGCAATACCGGCAGCCCGCTGGCCTTGCATTACCTGGCCACCGCCCTGGCGCGCCAGGGGTTCGTGGTGGTGGCGGTCGTGCACCCGGGTGACAACGCGCGCGATCACAGCCGGCTGGGTACCCTCAGCAACCTGTATGGCCGGCCGCTGCAGGTCAGCGCCGCGATCACGGCGGCCCGTGACGATACGCTGCTGGGGCCCTACCTGAACGATGGCAAGGTCGGTGTGATCGGCTATTCGGCGGGGGGCGAAACGGCGCTGATCGTGTCGGGGGCGCAACCCGACCTGGACCGCTTGCGCCAGTACTGCCTGGAGCGCCCCGGCGATGCCGACGCCTGCAAGACCCATGGCGTGCTGATTGCCGACCGCAGCGAGCTGGCGCCCGAGGCCGACTCACGGGTGGGGGCGGTGATGCTGATGGCACCCCTGAGCCTGCTGTTCGGCCGTCATGCGCTGGCCGGGGTGCATATCCCGGCATTGATCTACAGCGGTGACAGTGACCAGTTGGTGGCTGTGGACCGCAACGCCGAAGCCTTGGCCCGCAAGCTGCCCATCACACCGGATTACCGCCTGCTGGCCGGCGCTGGGCATTTTGTGTTCATGGCGCGCTGTGACGATGAACAGCGCGCGCGCATGCCGGCACTGTGCAAGGACGCGGACGGCGTCGACCGCCGGCATATTCACCACTCGCTGCAACGCGACACCGCAGCCTTCTTCAGCCAGACCTTGGGCGCGCCAGCGCTGGACCAGCGCTCAGCCGCGTCGGCTGCGCCGCGCCAACAGCAGCGTTAAGCCGACGCCTACCAGGGCAAGCAGGGCTGCGACGCAGAAGATCGAGGCATAGCCCAGGTGCACGGCCACCGCGCCCATCACCGGGCCAGCGATGGCCAAGGCCATGTCGAAAAACACCGCATAGGCACCCAGCCCTGCGCCGCGGCTGCTGCTGGGCACCTGCTTGATGGCCTCGACGCCCAGCGCCGGGTACACCAGCGACAGGCCGAAGCCCGTGAGCCCGGCGCCTGCCAGTGCCCAAGGCGGCGAGGGCGCCAACCACAGCAGGCCCAAACCGACCACCTCGGTGGCCATGCACACCACCGCCACGTTGTAGCCGCCAAACCGGTTAACTGCGTTGACGAACATCAGCCGCGAAATGATGAAGCACACCCCAAAGGCACTCAGGCACCAGGCCGCACCGGCCCAACCGCGCTCCAGGTAATAAAGGGTGACGAACGTGGTCAGGGTGCCGTAGCCGATCGACGCCAGGGTCAGGCCCAGGCCACAGGGCGCAACCCGGCTGAATGCCGACCAGAACGCCAGTCGCTCGCCACGCACCACCACCACGTCCGGCCGTTTGCGCAGCACCAGCAGGGCAAATAGCGCCAGCACCAGCAAGGTCGGCCCCAGCACGCTGAAGTCCAGGCCATCCACGGCCAGCACACCCACCGGCGCGCCAATGGCAATGGCGCCATATGACGCGATACCGTTCCACGAGATCACTCGGGCCGTGTGTTCCGGGCCGACCTGGCTGATGCCCCAGCTCAAGGTGGCCACACCAATCAGCCCTTGGGCGATGCCCAACAGCAAGCGGCCGCCCAGCAACAGCGCCAGGCTCAGTAGCGGCATCGTCAGCGTCCAGGCTGAGAGCAGGGTCAGCACCCCGCAACTGGCAATCCCCAGCAAGCCGAAGCGGATCGCCTGCTTGCCGCCAAGGGTATCCGCCACCCGCCCGGCGAACGGGCGGCTGAGCAGGGTGGCCAGGTATTGCAGGCCAATCGTCACCCCCGCGATCACCGCGCCAAAGCCGAGCTGGTCATGCACATAGCTGGGCAGCACCGCGATCGGCAGGCCGATGCAGAGGAAGGCAATGAACGTATAGAAGACGATCGACAGGATCTGCAGGGTGATGTTGAAGGTGTTGCTGGCGGGGGCGGGTTGTTGCGCGGTCATGGGCTCGTTCGCGGGCAGGCGGTGGGGCGTTGTTTCATCATGGCCGCTGCGCGAAGGAAATGAAAGCAGGCTAACGAATTATTCGTTGAGTGTATCGAGCGCTGGGAAACCGCTTCCACATCGTGGGAGCGGGTTCACCCGCGAAGAGACCGGCCTGGCCAGCTCAAAAGGGCCAGGCCATCTCAGCTACCTCAGACCACGACGCCTTGGCTACGCAGGTAGTCGTCATAGGTGCCGCTGAAGTCGACGACACCGTCCGGCGACAGCTCGATGATGCGGGTGGCCAGCGACGACACGAACTCACGGTCGTGGCTGACGAACAGCAGCGTGCCTGGGTAGTTTTCCAGCGCCAGGTTCAGCGCCTCAATCGACTCCATGTCCAGGTGGTTGGTCGGTTCGTCCATCACCAGTACGTTGGGCTTTTGCAGGATCAGCTTGCCGAACAGCATGCGGCCTTGCTCACCACCGGAAATCACCTTCACCGACTTGAGGATCTCGTCGTTGGAGAACAGCATGCGCCCGAGGGTACCGCGGATCACCTGCTCACCGGAGGTCCACTGGCCCATCCAGTCGAACAGGCTCAGGTCGTCTTCGAAGTCGTGGGCGTGGTCCTGGGCGTAGTAGCCCACTTCGGCGCTGTCGGTCCACTTCACCGAGCCTGCGTCCGGCGTCATCTCGCCTACCAGGGTGCGCAGCAGGGTGGTTTTGCCGATACCGTTAGGGCCGATGATCGCAACGCGTTCGCCGGCTTCGACGGTAATGTCGAAGTTCTTGAACAGTACCTTGTCGTCGAAGGCCTTGGCCATTTTCTCGACCACGACGGCCTGGCGGTGCAGCTTCTTGGTCTGCTCGAAGCGAATGAACGGGCTGACCCGGCTCGACGGCTTGACCTCGGCCAGCTGGATCTTGTCGATCTGCTTGGCCCGCGAGGTGGCCTGCTTGGCCTTGGAGGCGTTGGCCGAGAAGCGGCTGACGAAGGTCTGCAGCTCGGCGATCTGGGCTTTCTTCTTGGCGTTGTCCGACAGCAGCTGCTCGCGCGACTGGGTCGCTGCGGTCATGTACTCGTCGTAGTTGCCTGGGAACAGGCGCAGTTCACCGTAGTCCAGGTCGGCCATGTGGGTGCAGACGCTGTTCAGGAAGTGCCGGTCGTGGGAAATGATGATCATGGTGCTGTTACGCGCCGTGAGGATCGTTTCCAGCCAGCGGATGGTGTTGATGTCCAAGTGGTTGGTCGGTTCGTCGAGCAGCAGCACGTCCGGGTCCGAGAACAGCGCCTGGGCCAGCAGCACACGCAGCTTCCAGCCCGGAGCCACTTCGCTCATCGGGCCGAAGTGCTGTTCCAGTGGAATACCCAGGCCCAGCAGCAGTTCACCGGCGCGGGATTCGGCGGTGTAGCCGTCCATCTCGGCGAATTCGGTTTCCAGCTCGGCGACGGCCATGCCGTCTTCCTCGGTCATTTCCGGCAGCGAGTAGATGCGATCGCGCTCGGCCTTGACCTTCCACAGCTGGCCGTGGCCCATGATCACGGTGTCGATCACGGTGAATTGCTCGTAGGCGAACTGGTCCTGGCGCAGCTTGCCCAGGCGGGTGTTCGGCTCGAGCATGACCTGGCCACCGGACGGCTCGAGGTCGCCGCCGAGGATTTTCATGAAGGTCGACTTGCCGCAACCGTTGGCGCCGATCAGGCCGTAGCGGTTGCCGTTGTTGAATTTGACGGAAACGTTTTCAAACAGCGGCTTGGAGCCGAACTGCATGGTGATGTTAGCGGTGGAGATCAAAGGAGCTTACCTATCAATAACTTACGTGGCTTCGTCGCAGCTGCGAGCCCATTTCGGACCAATCTGGAGCGGTTCCAGCTCCTGCCAGTCGTTGGACGTGTCAATCCAGCGCGCATGAGTCGATAAGAGCATCTGCACGCCATGCCCGAGCTGTTGGGCGATAAATGCGGGGTTGAGACCAGACATTGAGCCTATTGTCGCATAGGTATGGCGGCAGTTATACGGGGGGCGGTATCTGATCCCCAGCGTCTTAGGGGGCGGGCGCCATTGAGGGTGCAGATTTCGAACCGCACGAATCAACCCCTCTCTCGCAGGCGCGCGCGATGGACAAAGAGAGAAAGATGCACACGGGCATGAGCGGAAACCAGCACTTAACGGCTTGGGAGGCCGAGTGGGCTTCACTGAATTGTTCGGCTTTCGATCTGCAGGGCAGTCCTGCCGCCAGACAACCCTGCAGAAGCTTCAGAGCTTGTACTGGATGGTGTAGGACGCATCGGTTCGAGGTTCGATGGTAATTGGCATGCCGAATAGCTTCCCTTTACATTCACTGACGACGCAGCGATACACGGACCCCTGTCTGAGCTGCGCCCACAAGCCTTCGTCATGGATCACGATGCGCACGACATGGCTTTCCGGATCTTCTCTGATCTGAGCAACGTGGTGATCCAGGTCGCAGCCGAATTCAGGCGTGGTGAACTCGGGATCGTAGCCGATCAGTACTCCGTGCCGTTTTAAATCGTCCCTGATACGCTCAATCACGTCATCCGCTTCGTGTTTTAGCATGATCGTCATCTCACGGTGCTTGAACTCATAAAAACTCTAGCTGACCCTGATGGTTTTCGCTGAAATGCGTTTAAAACTTAAACGGCGACCCTTGTAGAATGCCGGTCACAGGCGGTCTAATCCCGCTTTTTTTGGAACCGATTTGTCTGCCAGAGTGTGTGCGTGTTCACGTGCTTCTCATTTTTGCCGGCAGGGGCATTGATCAAGGTGTGTTGACTGTTGCGAGTGAGAACAAAGAAAACCCTCAGGTTGCTACGAAAGTGGTTCGTCTATCTCTGGATTGCAGGCTTGGCGGGCAACTCCAGCAGGTTGTTCGAGCACCTTTCACTCTGGAAGCCCTGGCGCTTGATCAAGGGTGTCGCCGCGTATCTTCTGGCCACCTGAAGCAGGACCTGTCTATTCGTTGTGAACTGGGCGTGGGGCTTCACCTCGATGCTAAGCGGGAGGTGCATACCTGCCGAGCGCTTGAGGTGAAGCTGGCTGAACGCGCTATTGAGGGCGGCGCTAGCCTCGAATCACCTCGAGGCGAGCCCGCCCGGCATCGGTGATGGCGTTCTCTCCTTCATCACGGATGCGATACCGACCCGACACCATTTTGGTAATCGTGAATCGCACCAGCTCGCTCCTCGACAGGGCTTCACCTACTTCAAAGCTCATTGCACGCTCTAGATCGAAGAGTTTTGTTTCTCCGGTTTTGTAGCGGGCAAACGCTATCAGTGCCGAATCCAAAGCTGCTTGATCAACCACCTGAACACGCTGCATTTGACCTCCTGGTCTGAATCGCCCAGGTCCGTGGGCTGCAAAGTGACGGACCTGGAAGTTCGTTGAGGCCGAGACGCTACTACGGAGCAGGGCAGGTGGGTTACTGGGTTTGCGTCCAGGGTGGATGGGTGGCCAGGGGCTGCATGGGCGACCATGAGCCCGACACGATAGGCTAAAGAAGTGTGCAAGGTCGCCGATAAAACGACGCTATATAAGTGTACCTTTGGCACGGGCCCGTTAGCGCTTCAGCTCGGCCATGCTTGCCGCATGGGTCGACAATCCGACCTTAAGCAACCATCACCTCATTGGGTTTACCGCTTGTTTTTATTCATCGCAAAACTCAAACGTAGCTTGACCCCGCGCCAGTTCATGCGATTGCTGGATACCCATGATCTGGGCAAGAAGCAGACTAATCGCCTTATGGTCAAGGCGGGTATTCGCACTGAAGGCAGCGTTGTCATTCGCCCACCGATCTACTTCGAGCGCGGCAACCTGGAGCTGGGCCAGGGCGCGTTTATCAATAGCGGTTGCGTGTTACTCGACGAGGCAACTATCCGCATTGGGCGCAAGGCGATGCTGGGACCACAGGTACGATTGTGCACGACCAGCCACGATGTCCACCCGGATCGGCGCAAGAGCAACGACTACATTGCACCGATCACCGTGGGCGACAATGCATGGATAGGCGCGGGCGCCGTGATCTTGCCGGGCGTCAACATTGGCCAGAACAGTGTGGTTGCGGCCAACAGCGTGGTGACTGAGGATGTCGTCGCCAATGCGCTTTATGCCGGCTCTCCGGCGAAATTCAAGAAGTGGCTGGTAGAGCCGGACGCGGTGTAAGTTGCAGCCGCGAGCTTAGCTTCCGCCGCCACCCGAGCCACCGTTTGCCCCACCGCTGCCACCTGCGCCCCCACCGGCACCGCTGCTACCCGTACCACTGCCGCCGGTGCTACTCCCCGGGCCGGCGGTACCGCTATTACCCGAACCCGTGTGATCAGTCCCATCGCCGCCTGTTTTATCGGTTCCGTTTCTTTCGGTGCCTGCGCCGGTGCCCATGGCATCTGCCGGCGTACCAGAGCCACTTGCTCCGCCGCCGCTAGGGCTACCTTGGCCGCTGTTTGCGCCTGGCGTACCAGGCGAGCCTGCGCCGTTGTCGTTCATATCGCTGGCCGCGAAGGCCATGGGGGTAATGACGCCCAAGCAAAGGGCGAGCAGCAGGGTATGCGGAGGTGTCCGTTTCATGATGTATCTCCCGTTAGAGATGAGTACATCTCTTGGGCCATGGGCTGGGGACAGGGTGCCACGGGACTGACGGATGGCGACCTGAAGTGGCCGAACGAAGGGGTTGCACGATCATTCGCACTGGGCTAATTCTAGAATTTTCATAGCCTGACAACTCAGGAGGTTTTAATGAAGCAGTTACTGCTAGGTGCGGCGTTGTGTTCCATTGCGGGTATCGCCAATGCGCAGATCCCGCTGGTCAATGCCACATGCCCGGGGAATATCGAGGTGCATGCCGACGAGGGTGGCCCTGTGTACATCAATGGCAAGGAAGCGAAATTGAAGAAATTCAGTGATACGTACTTCGAAGCCAAGGGCGCAGGGGTAACGGTATCGATCATGGTTAACCCTGACGGATCGCCGGGCGTTTCGTACACCGGCAAGGGTCGCGCTAATGGTGTCTGTGAACTGACAGAGCAAGATTGAAGAATCTGTAACGGAGCCACGCGCCGAGGCGATGGACCTGAGTGTGCAACAAGGAATGGGTAATGGCTTGGCGTAAAAAACTGGAAACCTTTCAAAAGCGCTTCACGCCCCGACAGCGGCGTATTGTCGGCGGGGCTCTGATGGCGGCCTGGGCCATGGGTGTGGTGGTGCACCCTGGGCAGTACTTGCTCGCGCTCTCCATACCTGGGGTCATCATTTTCATGAGCGCATGGCCGCCAGAGCTGGACGGTAAACCCTGAGGCGTTGGTATTGCAGAGGCGAAAATGACTTCACTTTCGCCTGACAGCCAGTTGTCCGATACAGCGCTCATTCCGACTAAGTGCAGTTGCATGCCGTTTGGCTTTGGCTTTGGCTATGGTGGCATTTACGCATACAACTAAAGTCGTAGGAGGGCGGCATGCGGATTCGCGGCGACGTTTTCTGGGGATGGGCGGACCCAACGCTTCACCATCGGTCACACGACGAAACGTTAAACGATGGAACCTACATCGATGTCCAGGTGCGACTGTCGCGAACAGGCAGCACGCAGATGTTCATCGGTGTTTATGCCCCTAGCGGCATGGCGATTCATGAGGAGGCATTCGATTCGCGCCCAGGCGAGTCGATGACTCGCGCTTTGGCCTGGGGCGTAGGCCGAGCGCGGCGTATTGCGAGCGATGCGGTGCCTGTCAACGAGCAATTTGCCTGTTCGAAGTAGCGGGCAGAGCGGTGTCTGTGATTTTTGCGGCAACTGACCTCAACTCATCGGCGACGCCGTCGATGGACTTGATATGAGCGCGTACATCGATCTTGGTTTCGGAAGTCGCTCTGGCCTCCATGAACTTGGCATGCCCGGTCATGGCCTTGCTGAGTTCATTGAGGTGATCGGCCGTTTTGACGAGGTCTGATTTGATGGTTTGAAGCGGTTCCATAATCTTGGCTGCGTTCCTTGAAGTGTGCGTCTACGGCCCAGTTGGGCCTCGCTGCGGCATCGTTTGGGCGCAGGGTCAGCGAAGCGATCGCGACATCAGCCACTGCGCCTTGCCCCAGGCCTCGAACTGCTCGATCACCGCCCAGCCTCGCTTGGCATAGTAAGCCTGTTTGTCACTGGTGTGCAGGTATAAGGTTTCTAGGCCGGTGTCACGTGCGTGGGTACATATGCCCTCGATCAACTGCTCGGCGATACCGGCACCTCTGGCTGCCGGGTCCACGAACACGCAGGCGAGCCAGGGGCCTAGCTCCGGGCGGGACGGCAGGTCTTCCTTGGCGAGGGCAGCGCCACCCAGCAAGTGGTCTTGATCCAGTGCGACCAAGCATTGCCATTGGCCATTGCCCTGGCCTTGCGCGAAGTCCAGCTGCCATTGGGCGAGGTCAATGTCCTCGAACTCATACTGGAATTGGTGATGAATCCATTGAGCGAATGTGTCGCAATGGTTCATATGGTTTTCTAGCCAGTCAATTTGAGGCATGGGCGTCCTGCGCTGATCAAGCTGTAAAACGCATCATCACACACCATTGAAGAGGGTGTGGCAAGTCCAGCTAGCTCGCGTTTTACACGGTTTGGTTCAACGCTAAGCGGGGTCCGTGTCTGACGTTTCGATGTCGCCACCCTGCACCTGGAGCACTGAGCCTTTATCATCCGTAGCCAACAACCCAGTGCCTTGCACAGTGTCAGGCTGCAACTCTGCAAGTGGCATGTCTGCGCTACGAAAGATGACGCGGCTTTCGTCGCCCGTCTTCAATGTGTGGAGGCTGCCGTTCTGGTAGAAGAAAACCGTGCGGTCGGTTGGCATAGGGTAGGGTCCTTGCTGTGTACCAGGTGGGTGAACATCCGTAAGGCAAACTATCTTCCCCCTTTACGGTTTTCGCTACTGGCAGAATTGACAGGTGCCGGCGCGCTTGTACTTAAGCAACATGCCCAGGCATGGACAAACGCTGAGTGTCCACGACCTTGGTTGATTGGTACCCGTGCGTAACCCTCGGTAGAATGCCGCGTACCCCTAATGGCCAATTGCAAATGCCTACATTTCGTATCTTCTTCAGCGTTTTCATGGCTGCCAGCCTTGCTGGTTGCGCAACGCCAGGTAAACCCACAGCCAGCAAGCTGACCCATAAAACCCCCGCGCAGTTTGCCGCGTGCGTGATGCCGAAGTGGCGAGCACTGGCGCCACTTGCCAATCAGAAGTCCATCGC
The DNA here is from genome assembly GCF_028682155.1 of Pseudomonas sp. 39004. NCBI lineage: Bacteria > Pseudomonadati > Pseudomonadota > Gammaproteobacteria > Pseudomonadales > Pseudomonadaceae > Pseudomonas > Pseudomonas sp. 39004. The sequence continues at coordinate 26,670 of NZ_JANIAG010000033.1, read as the reverse complement.
CCACGGCTATCGGTTGACGGCGCCCAGCGCGGTGGCCTCTGACGATGTGCTGGAGGTAGTCGACGTACGTGACGGCAGCCGGGCAACGTTCTACAAGGGCAGTTTCCTGTCAGGCGACAAGCTGCGCGTGGCGGCCAGGGAGTGTCTGGACTGAGGTCAGTAATCCGCGCCGCCCATGTTGGTCACTGGCTGCCTGGCCTTGTGCTGGGCATTGCGCCACTTGGCGCAGGTCTTGAAGCTGGTTCTGTCTACTGTTAGACGGCACAAGGCTGCACTGGGGCAGCCTTGTGCTGTGTGCCAATCATCTCATTTCGAGCTTGTTGTTCATCCGCTCACATTGCATCTGCGCATCGGTTCTGCTCGGGTAACTGGGTTTCAGCCGCTCCTTCGCCAAGTTGTCATAGATGTCGAAGCCGCCGCTTACGGTAGCCGCGTAATAGCGGCTAGCGATGCGGAAGGACTCCTTTTCGATGGGTACCGCCGGAACGATAACGAATCTTGGTTGCATGTTTCGTGCCTCCCCAGGCAGAGACTTAAGTATTAGTCTCGCAATGGGTAACCATCAAGGAGGCTCATGAAGAAACGACGAATAGTTCAAGTGGCAAAAATGCAGAGGCAGGCTGAAGGCCGGGGAACGGGTACGAAATGCGCAGGTCTGAAAGACACAGCACCTGTATGGAAAACGGTGTGTACTTAGTTTTTGGACAGATTTAGACCCTTCAGTCGCTTTGTGTAAGGTTTATGTAAAAGCGTCCGCTGCGCGTACAAGGACCGGTATCGTGTTTTGTACTGTCCAGTCCAAAGTAGCAAATGATGAACACACTTCCGTCGCAGCCAAGCGCTGAACGCGGGGCGTTCTCCAGTTTCGAGGCGTGTCGCAATACCCAGCAAGGCCCCGTGGTAATTCTGGCTTCGGGCGCCTCAGCCAAGCATTTCCCCTTGGGCGAATTTGCCCATCTACCGATCATCGCCATGAATGGTTCAGTTGCCATGACTGCCGAGCATGGCGTGAAGCCGTTCTTTTACGTGTGCACCGACAAGAGCTTTGGCCAACAGCAACCAGCGCTGTTCGCCACAGCCCTGCGTGACAGCCAGCGCCTGGCGTTATGGCCAGAGCAGTTCGAAGGTGCCGATATTCCTGCCGCCAGCGAATGCTATGCCTTGCACAAGGCGCACACGCCAGGCTTGCTCGACGGTATGCGCGGGCACGGTGACAGTTGTGTCTGCAACCGAGCGTTGTGGAGCAAACGAGCCCGCTCCATTGCCTTCAGCAAAGACCTGTCGCAGGGCTTTTTCGATGCCCGCACGGTCGCTTATGTGGCCCTGCAACTGGCGTATCACCTGGGTTTTGAAGAGGTGTTGCTGGTGGGCGTAGATCTTGATCAGACGGTAGGGCGCTTCTACGAAACTGCAGAAGGCGAACACTCGCCCTGCGGCTTGGACCAGCACTGGGACAGCCGTATCCTGCCGTCACTGACGCTGATGGCGCGGCAAGTGGTCAATGAGCACTTTCACGTCTACAACCTGTCGGCGGCTTCGCGTATTCCGACCGAGCTGATCCCCAAGGTCAACCTGTCCGAAGCCAGGCGCATTGCTGGTTGCGCGATTGGTTGAGCAAGAAAGCGGGTGCGTGCGGCCTTGGGCATGGGTAGAGTGCGCTGACCGTAACGCAGCCAGCAGGAGCCCCCCTATGTCCAGCGCCTTCACCTTGATGCAATCCCCCGTCGGCACGCTGACGCTGGTGGCCCGCGGCGAGCGGCTGGCAGCGGTGCTGTGGGAGGAGGAGCGGGAGAACCGCGTGCGGCTCGGCGCCCTTCATCGCGATGATCACTGCCCGGTTCTGCTGGACACCGCCCGCCAGTTGGGCGAGTACTTCGCTGGCAAGCGTCGGCGCTTCGACCTGGCGTTGGACTTCGCTGGCACGCCGTTTCAGCGTGAAGTGTGGGCTGCATTGCTGGCCATTCCCTTCGGCGAAACCCGCAGCTACGGTGACATTGCCCGACAGATCGGTAACCCCAGCGCTGTCCGTGCGGTGGGCGCAGCCAATGGGCGCAACCCGATCTCGATCATTGCGCCATGCCATCGGGTGATCGGCGCTTCGGGCAGCCTTACCGGCTTTGCCGGCGGGCTTGCGGCAAAGCAATACCTGCTGGCGCTGGAAGGGCGGCAGAGCCTGGCCTTGGCGCTTTGAGCCGGGCCACCGCAAGGTATCGATCAGCCAAACCAACTCGCGATCAGGCAAGCCACCAGCGCAAGCGCTGAGCCCGCCATTAAGGTGTACTGCCTGTGGGCCCGTCGTGCCTGCGGCCTGACCTCGCGCAGGTACTCGCCAGGTGTCGGGGCATCGGGCCGGTGACGCAGGCCTTCAGCGATATTGGCCAGTTGGCCCTGGATCAACAACCCGACCAGGTAATGAGTCGACACGTAGCTCGCCAGCATCACTAACAGATACTTCACGCAGGGAGTGCCCTCAAAGGTACGGCAGTCGCGCTGGCGTTGGCGGTATCCAGCACGATCAGCCCTTCGCAGCGGTCATCCAGGCTGGCCAGCAGCCGGCCTTGGCTGTCCCAGGCCGCCGACCCGCCTGCGCCAATGAAGGTATCGGCCGGCCCCACGCAGTTGGCCATCAATACGCCAAGGCCCAGCTGGCGCGCGACCTCGGGGTAATGCTCATGACCTTCGCGAATACCCTTGGCCGTTTTTGCCACACTCACGAGGTACACTTGCGCACCCTGTGCGTGAGCCTCTGCCGCATGTTCGATGAACATCGACTCGTAACAAATGGCGGGCGCCACCCGATGCCCAGCCACGTCCAGGAGCAAGGGCTGATCACCTGTGGTGAAGTAGGGCAGCTCGTCGCTGTGCAGGCGTTGTTTGGCATAGGCCTGGCGAGGCGCACCCGGGCTGAAGATCGGCATGCCGATCTGGACGCCGTCAGGTGTCGGCAAGGGCAGCCCTACGGCGACCGTGATGCCATGTCGATCGCACAGCGCCTGCAGCGGGTCGAGCCGCGACGAAGACAGCGGCAAGGCGACCTGGCGGGCCAAGGTCGGCTCGTAGCCGGTCAGCGACAGTTCAGGAAACACCACCAGCTCGGCACCCAGCGCCACCGCCTGCTCGATGCAGACAAGGTGGCGTTCGAGGTTGCCCTGTAGGTCGCCCTTGAGCGATGCCAATTGCACGGCGCAGAGTTTCATCTACAGCTCCTTCCCTGGTACAGACAGAAAGGCCGAGCATACTATCGGTGGCAACACCTGTACCAGTGAAGGGTTTCTCAGGAAGCCGGATGCGGCGCGAAGCGCTGGCGGAACCAGTCGTTCAGCATCGCCTTTTCGGCATACAGGCGGTCGCTGCTGCTGGTTACGCGCCCGGGGCGGCTGAGGTACATCTTGTCGCTGACCCGCTCCTGGGCTTGCTGGGCAGGTTTGCCGGGCTGGCTGAGGGTGTAGCTGAGGTCGATGGTCGGCCAGGTGATTTCGCGCATGAAGCGCACATCGTAGGCACGGCTGTGCCAAGGCTCGTAGCGGCCAGCCAGGTCGATGTCACGGATGTCGATGACCAGTTGCTGGTCCGCCTGCAAGTAGCGCTGGCCAAGCTTCTGCAGGTACTCGGTCAGGGACTTCATGACATAGGCATCGGCCCCGCGCTCGTATCCGGGGCTGTCGAGGCTGGCATCGCGAAATTTTTCGGGGTGGTCGAAACGCACCTCGACCTGCGCGGCCGGGGCGCCTTGTGCCATGCTGTTCAGTGAAAGCGCCATGAGCACGGCACACACAAGGGCGGTACGCATGATGCACCTCCGGGACGGTTTGCGTGTAGCTCCATTCTACGCCTGGCAGGGCAGTGCCAGCAGAGGAAGATTGTAATGAGTCGGTTTCTACGGCTAGCCGCGAATACCCAGGGGCGCGACCTGGCGGTAGGCGACATCCACGGGCACTTCGGGCGCCTTGTGATGTGCCTGGAGCAGGCTGGGTTCGACCCAGCGGTAGACCGCTTGTTCAGCGTCGGCGACCTGGTCGACCGTGGCCCTCACAGTGAAGCAGCGCTGCAATGGTTGGACCGGCCTTGGTTCCACGCGGTGCAAGGTAACCATGAGGCGCTGGCGATTACCTACCTGCGCGGTGGCCGGCTCGACCTGCAGATGTATCGCGCCGCCGGTGGTGGCTGGTTTCTCGACCTGCCCAGAAGCGAGCAGGTGCGTTTCGTCGAACGCTTCGAGCAATTGCCGATCGCCATGGAGGTCGAAAACGAGCGGGGGTTGATCGGCCTGTTGCATGCCGACAGCCCGTTCGCCGACTGGGCCGTTCTGCGCACCTGGCTGGAGCTGGATGACGACCCCGAAGTGCGTGAAGTTTGCCAATGGTCGCGGCGCCGGCTCAAGGAGGGCGACACCCAACCCGTGCACGGTGTCCGCGCCTTGCTGGTCGGGCACACGCCCGTGCTGCAAGCCAAGCTGCTGGGCAATGTCTGGCACCTGGATACCGGCGGTTGGGCCAATGGCCATTTCAGCCTGATCGACCTGGCAACCCTTGAACTGGTCAGCCCCGGGCAAGGTGCAGGGCCAGCCCCACTGCCAACACGATCAGCATGACCCCTGAGGCCCGTTCCAGCCATGGCAAGGTGCGCGCGAATCGCTGCAACACGCGTTGATTGCCGATGGCCACGGCTACCAGCAGGTCCCAGAGCAGTACCATGCTGAACATCCAGCTCGCATAGACCACTTTCCAGCCGACGCTGCTGCTGGCCACCATGCTGGCGAGGCTGGCATAGAACAGGGCATTCTTGGGGTTGAGAATGCCCGACAGAAACCCCAGCACCACGCTGCGCCACCAGCCTGGCACCGCCCCATTGCCGGCTACGGCGGCCAAGCTGGAGCGTCCCGCATGGCGCAAGAACTGGGTGCCGATGTACAGCAGGTAGGCCGCGCCGGCCAGCTGCAAGCCGATGAACAGCGGGCTGCCTTCACGCAGTATCGACAGGCCGGTGAACGCCATGGCGATGAAGGCGCCATTGGCCAGTGCGATGCCCAGGCAGGCGCCGCTGGCGATTCGCCAACCGCCGCTGATCGAAGTGCGGGCGACCAGGAAAAAGTCCGGGCCGGGTGAAAGCAGGGCAAGGAAGTGGGCGAGGGCGATGATCAGCAACTGCTCCATGGACGGTACGACTCCGGCTGGGGAAAGCCGCAGTCTGGCGTCGCGCCGGGTGAGCGTATTGAAGATTATTGCGTGCCCCGGTATTGCCCCGGCGTCACCCCCACATGCGCCTTGAACACCCGCTGAAAATGGCTTTGGTCGGCAAACCCGAGCAGGTAGGCGACCTCCGCCAACGCTTGGCCCTGGTTCAGCAGCTGCCGCCCGCGGTTGACCCTGGCATTGAGCAGGTAGGCATGCGGGGTCAGCCCAGTGGCGCCGCGGAACACACGGATCAACTGATAGCGCCCCAGCCCCGACTCCCGGGCCAGTAGCTCGAGGCTCAAGCGTGCAGGGTCGGCTGCCTCTATACGCTCGACCAGCCCACTGAGCATGGACGCCCCCAGCGCGGGTTCCGCCTCCAGTGTGGGGTGTACGCAGAAGTCCTGATCGCCCATGAAGGCAATCAGCGCCGCCTCTTTCTCGCCATGGCTGGCCGTGGAGAACAGCAGTGCATTCAGTGCGCAGAATTGACGGTACAGGGCGGGCGCGCGGCTGATGCGGGCCGGCTCGCCAGGTTGTGCACCGCGCAGTCCAGACTCCTGGCGCAGGTGCGTCAACCAGCCGGCATCCACATGCAGCATCTGGTAGCTCCAGGCCTGCCCCGGCTCAGGGTTGCAGGCGTGCACACGCCTTGCCGGCACCATCACCAAGGTGCCGGGTGTCAGGCGCTGCGTAGCACGGCCCGCGCCGGTGAAAAGGCTGAAGCCGGCATCCACTGCGCCCATGGAGAAGGTCGGATGGCTATGCGCCTTGTAGCAGGCCCGGCTGTGGCAGGCGCGGCGGCTTTCGACGAAGGGCAGGGCAGCATCGCGCCAGACAGAGGCTTGTGAGCGGGGCATGAAGGGGTCCTCGGCAAGGGCGAAAGCTTAACAGTTGCAGGTGACCCATACAGTTTTTTCGCCTGGCTGTAGCTTGACCCCGCGCGCGTCAGCCGTCGAAATAAGCGCTTGATGTCATAGGAAAACAAAAATGGACCTTTCCAGCCTGCTGCTGTTCATCCCTGCCTGCTTCGCCCTGAACATGGCGCCCGGGCCCAACAACCTGCTGTCTTTGCACAATGCCAGCCGCTATGGCCTGCGTACGGCCTGCGTGGCCGGCGGTGGCCGCATTGTCGCCTTCAGCGGCATGATCGCGCTGGCCGCCATGGGCTTGGCGGTGGTGCTGCATACCAGCGAATACCTGTTTCTCGCCATCAAGGTGATCGGCGCTGCCTACCTGTTCTACATCGCCTGGCAGCTGTGGCGGGCACCGGTGGCTGAGGCCGTGGTCGCGGCTGACCATCCACGCGGCACCTGGCGCCTGGCGCGGCAGGAGTTCTGGGTGGCAGCGGGCAACCCCAAGGCCATTCTGATCTTCACGGCCTTCCTGCCCCAGTTCGTATCGGTCGGCAGCGCCACGCCGGTCAGTGAGCAATTCTTGTGGCTCGGTGTGATGTTCCTGCTGCTGGAGTGGGCGGCCATCGCCATTTATGCAGGCCTTGGCACCTATATGCAGCGTTGGTTCAGCCAGCCAGGGCCGCGCCGGCTGTTCAACCGGGTCAGCGCCGCCTTGCTGGGCTGCGCTGGCCTTGGTCTGCTGGCGGCGCGCCGCTAGAACTGCCAGCGCACCCCCAGGTTGACGCCGCTGGCTTCCTGCTGGCGGCTGTCCAGGTTGGCGCTGTAGTGCACCCCGCCATGCAGGCTCAGGGCTTCGCTGACCTGCGCCACCACACCGCTTTCCAGTTGCACCGAGGTATAGCGGTAGTCGGTCTTGATCGTATCGACATCATCGAAGGTCAAAGTGTCGCGGCCACCGTCGCCGTGCCACAGGTTGACCTGCGCATAGGGCTGTAGCAAGCGCCCGCTGGTACCCGTGAAGGTGCCTTCAAGGCGCACGCCCAGGCGCGCGGTCAGTTCTACCTGCGCGTCATGGCTGATGCGCGAGACGCTGTCGCTGGCGGTGTCGAGCGAGACCTTCTGGGCGATCAGCTGGGCTTGTGGCTCCAAGGACCAGCGTGGCGACATGGCGATCGGGTAGCCGGCCTCCAGCGAAGCGGCCCAGGCATGGCCGTCGAGGTCCAGTTTGTCGCCACGGTGCGAGCGCGCCCGGCCATCCAGGGCGGTGTATTGCAGCACGGCATCCAGATACCCGCGCTGTGGCCCGACCAGCGTCCAGTAAGCACCAACGCTATCGCCATCGAGCTTCAGGTCACCGACGCTGCGGTCTTGCACCGCCAGGGCGAAACCTTTGACGTCGGCGTCAAGGCGACTGTGGCTGACGTAAAGGCCGACCTGCTGGCGATAGCCGCTGTCACTGACCTTGGCATACAGGTCCTGGCCTACCTTGAAGCCATACAGATCGCCGTCCAGGCCAGGGCTGACCGTGCCGCTCCATTGCTGGCGCAGGGTACCGCCGTAGGCTTGGCCCCAGCTGGCTGCGAGGCCCCCTTGGCCGGCCAGCAACTGTTGATCGCCCTGGCGCTGGTGGAAGGTGCCCAAGGCTTGCCGGGCAATGATCGCGGCGCCTCTGGGGGCGGCGGCGTATACAGGCACTTCGGGCCGGTACAGTGCCAAGGGTTTACCCTGCACCGGCAGCGGCAAATCAGCTTGACCGGGCGCCGCCGCGGCGACGGGCGGGGTAGCAGCAGGTGCGATCACGGGCGGCTCCCCGGGTTGCGGCGCCGGTGCTGGAGCGGGTGGGGCGACCAAGGTCGAGCGCAGGTACCAGCTGTTTTCGCTGCCCGCCGTGACGCCGCCCTTGAACAGGCGATAGTCGTAGGCACCCACCGAAAGGGTCTGGGTCTGGACGAAGGCGCTGGCGCTGCTGGTGGCACCGTCGCGGGCTTCGACCACTTCAATACCATTGTGCGCGGTGGACGCGCCTGCGCCCCCCAGGTTGTTGATCTGCAAGCCGGTCGTGCCGGTGATTTCGCCTTGGCTGACCACCAGGCGGTCGGAGGCTGCCCCGTCCGCCGCCAATACGCTGTTCAGGCGCAGGGTGCCGTTGTTGCCTGCGTAATCGCCCTGAACGGTCAGTCGCCCTTGGGCGTCGTTGCCACGTGTGAGGTCGATCAGGCCAGCGTTTGTGACGGCTACCTTGTTTGCGCTCTGGATGCTTGTGATGCTGCCCTGGCGGGCGATCAGCGCGCTGCTTGCATCGATTTTCAAGGCGCCAGTGCCCGTTGCAGGCAGGGTGTCGGTGCCCAGGTCGCCCAGGGTCAAGGTGTCGTCCAGGGTGAACTGGCTACCGTTGGCCAGCGCGACAGACTCCCAGTTGGCATACAACGCCCCGCGCGTCATCTGGCTGCTGTTGAACACAAGCGTGTCATTGCCGGCGCCACCGTCGACGCTGATATTCAAGGTGTTGGCGTTGAGGCTGTCGAGGCGTGCGCTGTCATCGCCGATACCCATGTCGACACGGCCACCGATGCTGCCGCCGGACCAGGTGAAGCTGTCGTCGCCCGCGCTGGCCAGCACATTGCCCTTCAGCGCGCCGCCACTGATGGTGATGTTGTCCTGCCCGCCGCTGGTGCTGATGTTGCCGCCGATCGAGCCCCCGCGCAGCAGGACGGTGTCGTTGCCAAAACCGCTCACCAGGTTGCCGTCGATCTGCGTCACCACGGGCGTGTCCTGGGACATCTCGAAGTAGTTGTCAGCCAGCTTCAAGTCAACCCGGCCTATTTGGCCGCCAGAGAACACGGCATGATCGCCATCCTCGAAGGCGCCGACGATGCGCCCGCCAGACATCGTGAAGTCATCGAACCCTTGCCCCTGGTTCAATGACTGCACTGTGCCCCCGGTCATGGTGAAGGTGTCGATCTGCTGGGTTTGCACGAGGGCACCGAGGGTGTCGCCGGGCGAGACCGTCAGTGATGCTGGATGGCCAAGCGAGGGCAGTACCAGCAGAGGCAATGCAGCAGGTGCGAGCAGGCGGTAGTAACGCATAGGCAGGTCTCCGGGCCCTTGGGAAAGGGACCACTACCTGAAGCGGCACATGAACGTGCCGCCTCGGTCCTGCCTGAGTTGTAGGGAAATGCCCGGCGTTGAACAACTGGCAAAAATACTAGGTGGCGTGTTGCCACCCTGTGGTTGTCAATCGCGATAGAAGGTTTGCACCAGGTGGTAGCCGAACTTGCTCTTGATTGGCCCGTGCACCACGCGCAGCGGCTTTTTGAAGATCACCTGGTCGATCGCCCCGACCATCTGGCCGGGGCGCACCTCACCCAGGTCACCGCCGCGCTTGCCTGACGGGCAAATGGAAAACTTCTTCGCCAGCACGTCGAAAGCCTCGCCATTGGCGATGCGCTGCTTGAGCTTTTCGGCTTCGTCAGCGGTCTTGACCAGGATGTGGCGGGCTTGAGCTTTCATGGGGCACCTGTGCTTCGGGGTAAAAAAAGGGCGCCATTATGCCTGATCGTGCAGCGCGCTTACTCCACTTTTGCCTTTTGCACGTCTTGCGAAGCCGACCATACGCGGTAGCGCACCTCGACCCCTTTGGGCACATACACCACTACCGGCAACTTGCTGTTGTAGCGCAGCATGAAGCCTTCACCGACCACGGGCACAAACGCGTCGGTCTTCTTGCCATCCGGGCAGGCCATCAGCGTACTGGCTGGGCCGCTGACCTTGTCCAGACGGTAGTAGTTGTAGCCCCAGCCTTCAAGGGTACGTTCTTCGAGATTGCCACCCAGGTGCTGGCGGTTGCAGTCGACCTTGAGCGTCTTGCCCGCGAGGATCTCCAGTTTGTGGGCCGATTCATCAGCCTGGGCGGGCAGGTGGATGACCTGCCGGGTGTAGCCTTTTTCCGCCTCGGGATAGGGCGCGACGTCCTTCAAGCTGGCAGCCATCGCCGGAGCGGCAGCAGCCAGGGTCAAGGTCAAGATCGCGGAAAGTGTGATTGGGCGCATTAAGGCCTCCTTGCAGTTGAAAGGTGCGAGACCCTTGCCAGATCAGGGCCAGCCCTCACTGGGCCAACCAGCCGCCATCGACATTCCAGGCGGCTCCGCGGACCTGGCTTGCGGCCTCGCTGCACAGAAATAGTACCAGCTCGCCCAACTGCTCGGGCGTGACGAAGGCCAATGAAGGTTGCTTCTCGGCCAGCAGGTCCTGTTGTGCCTGCAGTGCGTCGACACCGTTGGCGGCGCGATCGTCGATCTGCTTTTGCACCAGCGGGGTCAGCACCCAGCCCGGGCAGATGGCATTGCAGGTGACATTGCTGGTGGCGGTTTCCAGCCCCACGACCTTGGTCAGGCCGACCACGCCATGCTTGGCGGCCACGTAGGCGGCCTTGCCGGTGGAGCCGACCAGGCCATGTACCGAGGCGATATTGACGATGCGCCCCCAGTTGCGCGCGCGCATGCCGGGCAGGGCCAGGCGGGTGCCGTGAAATACCGCCGACAGGTTCAGGGCGATGATCTTGTCCCAGCTTTCGACCGGAAACTGCTCCACCGGGGCCACGTGCTGGATACCGGCGTTGTTGACGAGGATGTCCACGCCACCGAATTGCCGTTCGGCGAGGGCGAACAGGGCTTCGATCTGCGCCACGTCCGACAGGTCGGCGGGGTGGTGGGCGACCTTCACGCCGTGGCGGGCAATTTCGGCCAGTGCCGGCGCCGGGTCGCCAAAACCATTGAGCAGAATGTCGGCCCCGGCGCGGGCCAGCACCTGGGCGATACCCAGGCCGATGCCGCTGGTGGAGCCGGTGACGAGTGCAGTCTTGCCTTTGAGGGTCATGCGGATGCTCCCTGTCTACGTGATCAAACTGTCTGAGGCGGCTGTTACCCGCGTGGGTCGAACGCCTCACGCAGTGCATCGCCGATGAATACCAGCAACGACAGCACCAGTGCCAGCGCGAAAAACGCGGTAAACCCAAGCCAAGGGGCCTCCAGGTGCTGCTTGCCCTGGGTCACCAACTCGCCCAGCGAAGCACTCCCGGCCGGCATGCCGAAGCCCAGAAAGTCCAGCGCGGTCAAGGTGGTGATCGCCCCGGTCAACATGAACGGTACATACGTCAGCGTGGCATTCATGGCATTGGGCAGGATGTGCCGCAGCATCACCTGGCTGTCGGGCAGCCCCAACGCGCGCGCGGCTTTGACGTACTCAAGGTTGCGCCCCCGAAGAAACTCGGCACGCACCACGTCGACCAGGGCCAGCCAGGAGAACAGCGCCATGATCCCCAGCAACCACCAGAAGTCCGGTTCGACGAAGCCGCTGAGAATGATCAGCAGGTACAGCACCGGCAAGCCCGACCAGACCTCCAGCAGGCGCTGCCCGAGCAGGTCGACCCAACCACCGTGATAGCCCTGCAAGGCCCCTGCGGTCACACCAATCAGCACGCTGACCACGGTCAAGGCAAAGGCGAACAGCAGCGATACCCGGGTGCCGTACAGCACCCGCGCCAGCACGTCACGCCCCTGGTCGTCGGTACCCAGCCAGTTGGCTGCGCTGGGCGGGCTGGGGGTCGGCACTTGCAAATCGTAGTTCGGCGTGTCGGCACTGAACGGGATCGGTGCGAACAGCATCCAGCCACCCTGGCTGTCGATCAGCTGGCGGACGTAGGCACTGCGGTAGTCCGGCTGAAACGGCAACTGGCCGCCGAATTGCTGCTCGGTGTAACGCTTGAGCGCCGGGGTGTACAGCTCGCCTTTGTAGCCAAGCAGCAAGGGTTTGTCATTGGCCACCAGCTCCGCGCCCAGGCTCAGCAGCAAAAGGCCGGCGAACAGCCACAGCGACACCCAGCCAAGGCGGTTGCGGCGAAAGCGTTGCAGGCGGCGGCGCGAGACGGGCGAGAGCATCAGTTGGCCCTCGTGTCGAAGTCGATGCGCGGGTCGAGCAAGGTGTAGCACAAGTCGCCGATCAGGCGGATCAACAAACCTGCCAAGGTAAAGATGAACAGCGTGCCGAACACCACCGGGTAGTCGCGCGACACGGCCGCTTCATAGCTCATCCGCCCAAGCCCATCGAGGGAAAAGATCACTTCGATCAACAGCGACCCTGCGAAAAACACCGTGATCAACGCCTGCGGCAGCCCAGCCACCACCAGTAGCATGGCATTGCGCAACACATGGCCGTAGAGCACGCGGCGTTCGCTCAGGCCCTTGGCCCGGGCGGTGACCACGTACTGGCGGGAAATCTCGTCGAGAAAGGCATTTTTGGTCAGCAGCGTCAGGGTGGCGAAACCGCCGATCACCAGTGCGCCGACCGGCAGCACCAGGTGCCAGAAATAGTCGGCGACCTTGCCCAGCAGGCTCAACTGGTCGAAGTTCTCCGATACCAGGCCGCGCACCGGGAACCAGTTCAGCGACGTGCCACCGGCAAACAGCACGATCAGCAACAAGGCGAACAGAAACGAGGGCAGGGCATAGCCGATCACGATCAGCGCGCTGCTCCAGGCATCGAACCGGCTGCCGTGGCGCACGGCCTTGCGGATGCCCAACGGGATAGACACCAGGTAGGTGATGAGCGTGGCCCAGAAGCCCAGTGACAAGGTGACCGGCAGCTTGTCGAGGATCAGGTCGGTGACCTTGGCCCCGCGAAAGAAGCTCTGGCCGAAGTCGAGCCGGGCGTACTGGCCGAGCATCAGCCACAGGCGCTCGGGGGCTGACTTGTCGAAGCCGTACTGGCGCTTGATCTCTTCGATCAGCTTCGGGTCCAGGCCACGGGTGGCCCGCGATTCGCTGTGCACCCCTTCGGCGCGCGCGCCTGGCGCGCCGCCGCCGATGCCCTGCAGCCGCGCCACCGCCTGCTCTACCGGGCCGCCCGGCGCAGCCTGGACAATGGCGAAGTTGACCAACAGAATCGCCAGCAGGGTCGGGATGATCAGCAACAGGCGACGCAGCACATAGGCGGTCATGGGGTGGCCTGCCTGCGTTCGGCCATCTGCGCGTTGGTCAGCGCGGTAGGGCTGACTTCCCACCAAGTGTCCAGGCCTTCGTCATAGGTGGCCTGCACCTTGGGCAGGCCGAAGCGGTTCCACCAGAGGGTGGAACTGCCGGGTGGGTAGTAGTTGGGGATCCAGTAGTAGTTCCACTGCAGCACGCGGTCCAAGGCATGGGCATGGCGTAGCATGTCGGCTTGCGTACTGGCGCGCACCAGGCCATCGACCAGGCTGTCGACGGCCGGGTCCTGGAGCACCATCAGGTTGTTCGAGCCGGGGTCGTGGGCCGCTGCCGAGCCAAAGTAGTTGTACAGCTCGGCGCCGGGCGACAGCGTCACCGGGTAGCCGGTGACGATCATGTCGTAGTCACGGGCCATCAGGCGGTTGACGTACTGGGCCGAGTCGACATTGCGGATGTTGAGGGTCACACCGATCTGCGCCAGGTTACGTTTCCAGGGCAGCAGCAGGCGCTCCAGGCCAGCCTGGCCATTGAGGAAGGTGAATTCCAGCGGCTCGCCGTGGGCGTTCACCAGGCGATCGCCCTCGGGGCGCCAGCCGGCTTGCTCAAGCAAGGCCAGCGCTTGCAACTGCTGAGTGCGGACAATGCCAGAGCCATCGGTAACCGGGGCCGTGAAAACGCGAGTGAAGACCTCATCAGGTACCTTGCCGCGCAGCGGTTCCAGCAGTTCCAGCTCGCTGGCGTCCGGCAGTTTGCGGGCTGCCAGCGGGGTGTTGGAAAACACGCTCTGCTGGCGGATGTAGAGGTTGCGCATCATCTGCCGGTTGCTCCACTCGTAGTCCCAGAGCATGCCCAGCGCCTGGCGCACGCGGCGGTCGTGGAACTGCGGCTTGTCCAGGTTGAACACGTAACCTTGGGCGACTTGTGGCTTGGCCGGCCCCAGGTGAGCCCGCTGCAGGCGGCCGTCGTCCAGCTGTGCGCCGTTGTAGCCTAGGGTGTAGCCGGTGGCGGAGAATTCGCGGTTGTAGTCGTAGCCGCCGCCTTTGAGCACCTGGCGCGCCACTTCGGTGTCGCCGAAGTACTCGATGCGCAGCCTGTCGAAGTTGAAGCGGCCACGGCTGACAGGCAGGGCTTTGGCCCACCAGTTGGGGTCCCGTTCAAACGTGATGCTGCGGCCATTGTCGATAGCCCCGATGCGGTACGGGCCGCTGCCCACCGGCCGCTCGAAGCCGCCGCCATTGGCGAAGTCGCGCTGCTGCCAGTCATGCTCGGGCAGCACCGGCAGGCTCGCCAAGTCCAGCGGCAGGGTGCGGCCGTGGCCTTGCCTGAAGTCGAAGCGCACGCGATGGGGGCCTTCGACCGTCACCCCGACGACATCGGCGAACTGCGTGCGGTACTTGAGGCTGCCCTTGCGCATCAGCAGCTCGAAGGTAAAGCGCACGTCTTCGGCGCGCACCGGCTTGCCGTCGGCGAAGGTGGCGCGCGGGTCGATCTCGAAGCGCAGCCAGGCATCTTCGGGGCCGCGTTCCATGCGCCGGGCGATCAGGCCATAAACGGTGTAGGGTTCATCGAACGCGCGCACGGCCAGCGGCGCGTACAGCCAGCCATCGACTTCGCTGACGCCGGTGCCCTTGTCGATGTAGGGCAGAATGTGGTCGAACTGGCCAATCTCGAGGGCCGAGCGGCGTAGCATGCCGCCCTTGGGGGCGTCGGGGTTGGTGTAGTCGAAATGGCGGAAGGTGTCGCTGTAGCGGGGGGCTTCGCCATAGACGGTCAAGGCGTGGCTGGGGCCGGCGTGGGCGGGCTGGGCCAGGCACAGTGCCAATGCCAGCCAGCCCAGGCGATACAAGCCCCGGTAGCAGCACGTGGGTGCTGCTACAGGTGATACGTCGTTCCAGAGGAACAACGTGGTATCAGTCCTGACGGCTGGTCACTTCCAGCAGGTGATAACCGAACTGGGTCTTCACCGGGCCCTGGACAACGTTCAGCGGCGCGCTGAAGACCACGGTGTCGAACTCCTTCACCATCTGGCCTGGGCCGAACGAGCCCAGGTCGCCGCCCTGACGGCTGGAAGGGCAGGTGGAGTTGGTTTTGGCGACTTCAGCGAAGTCGGCACCCGCTTCGATCTGGGCCTTGAGTTCGTTGCACTTGTCTTCGCTGCTGACCAGGATGTGGCGGGCGGTGGCACGGGCCATGGGTACTGCTCCTTAGGGTAAAAATGCAAGCCTAGCGCACTTGTTCGGGAAATGTCTCGCAAGGCTTGCTGGTGGCTTCCTACAGTTTTTGTGCAGCCTCGCGCAGCAGCGTTTCGGTGGCGGCCCAGCCCAGGCAACCGTCGGTGATCGACACGCCGTACTTCAAAGCGCCTTTGCCCAAGGCTTGGCAGCCATCGAACAGATGCCCTTCGATCATCACACCGACAATCGAGCGGTCACCGGCCAGGCGCTGCGCCAGCACGTCCTCGAACACCGCTGGCTGACGCGCCGGGTCCTTGCCGCTGTTGGCATGGCTGCAATCGACCATGATCCGCGCCTGCAAACCGACCTTGGCCAACCCCTGGCGGGCCTGGGCGATGCTTGCCGCATCGTAGTTCGGGCCCTTGTGGCCGCCACGCAGCACCAGGTGGGTGTCGGGGTTGCCGAGGGTCTCGATGATCGCCGGGTAGCCCTGCGCATCCATGCCGAAGTGGCGATGCGGGTGGGCGGCGCTGCGCATGGCGTCGCTGGCAACGCCGATGCCACCGTCAGTGCCGTTCTTGAAACCCACGGGCAAATCCAGGCCGCTGACCATTTCGCGGTGGATCTGCGACTCGGTGGTACGCGCGCCGATGGCGGCCCAGCCCAGCAGGTCGTCGAAGTAGCCCGCGGCCATCGGTTGCAGCAGTTCGGTGGCAATCGGCAGGCCGCGCTCGATCATGTTCAACATCAGGCCGCGCGACAGGGCGATACCCGCATGCATGTCATCGCTGCCATCAAGGTGCGGGTCGTAAGCCAGGCCTTTCCAGCCCACCGTGGTGCGGGGTTTTTCGACGTAGGCGCGCATCACCAGCAGCAGCTTGTCATCCACCTCGCGGCTCAGCGCGGCCAGGCGGTCGGCGTATTCCAGGGCCGAGCGTGGGTCATGGATCGAGCACGGGCCGACTACCACCAGCAGGCGCTCGTCGCGGCCTTCGAGAATGGCGCGGATGGCCTGGCGATGGGCATGAACTTGTTGGGTGAGATCAGCGGTCAGCGGCATTTGCTGCTTGAGCAGGTGCGGGCTGGGCAGGCGCTGGCTGACGGTGGTGTTGGCAGCTTGCGGTTGGGTCAGGGGCAGGGCGAGGTTCGAGGCTTGCATGGCGTTTTTCCCTGGGCGGACGGCGGGTTGTGGCCCGCGCGATCGGCCCTATCGAGGTGTTCGACAGATCGTTGAGTGTGTGTTGTCTGCAGCGTTGCCACCCTTGAGGGACCGAACGGAGGCGGCAGGCTGGCCCGAACGGGATTGGCTAAATCGCCAGGCATAGGTGCTTGCGGAGTAATAAGTGGCGTAGTTCATGGATCTGTCCTCAATATGAATCGGTGTTGTTCAAAGGCCTGAAAAGCAAAACCCCCGGTCGGGGAGCCGACCGGGGGTTTGAGTATTCTCATGTTCGGCGGCCCCTCGAAAGTGGGCGCCGTGTAGGTATCAGCGGCGCCTAGTGGCTAAACCAATACCCAAAATAAAAGCTGGCAGGGGCCATGCTACCGGCAACGGCCAGCACAGGGCGCAGGTTGCGACCGGTGTGGTTGGCGTGATTGCAGGTGTGTTTCGGCATGTTGCTCTCCAGTGAATGAGCCCGAGCTTACTGCAGATCGGGCGCGCCGTTCAATGGGTAAATGCTATGGCGCTGATCATTTACTGCAATATCAGTGGCCGTAACGTCCTACCAAGGTTTGCGCACCTAGTGCATGGCCTTGCAGCAATTCAAGCAGCCCATTGCGGTCCAGTTCAGCTGGCAGGATGCCGGGTGCCAGGTCGGTGGCGATCAAGGTCAGAGCGTAGTGGTGCGGGTTGTCCCCGGCGGGCGGGCAGGGGCCACGGTAGCTGGCGGTGCCGCGGGAATTGCGCCCCACCGTCACGGCATGGGTGGTTTGCCCGGCCACACCTTCTTTCAAACCATCCAGGGCCGGGTCGATGTTGTAGGCGAGCCAGTGCACCACCCCGAGGCCCTTGCCGCCATCGGGGTCGAACATCACCAACGCCAGCGAGCGGGTGCCTGCGGGCAGGTTGTCCCAGCTCAACTGCGGCGTGCGTTCCTCACCGGCACCACAGGCCGGGTCTGGCCCGACCTGTTGCAAGGCGATCACCCCGCCGTCAGTGAACGACGATGAGCTGATCGACAGCGCACCAGAACCCGGCCCTGCGGCCAGTGCGCTGCACGGCAGCAGGGCTACGAGCAGCCACGGTTTGATGTTCATGGCAATTCCTTGGCAGGGCAATGGGGCGCAGTGTAGTCCAGGCTGGCCTTAACGGCTGTCCTGGTCCTCGGCGGTGCCGCCGCTGCTGCCAGCCCCCGAGCCTGTGGCCTCGCCCGTGCTGTTGGAACCGCCACTGGCGCCGTCTGCGGCATCGGTGCTGGTGCCGGTGTTGCTGCTGTCGTTGTCCTGGCCGCTGCCGGGGCTGTTGACGCTGCTGTCATCACCGGCGGTCTTGCCGCCGGATTGATCGGTCTGCGGGTGGCTGTCGGTATTGGTGGGCTCGGTGGCGGCAAAGCTGGTGCCGCTGATGACGCCCAAGGCCAGGGCCAGGCACAGCGAGAGGGGACGAATGCGGATCATGGTGTATCTCCCTTGCGGATGATCTGTCATTCCTTTGGCCGGGCAGCGCCGGCGCGGTGCCCTTCGGGCGACGGGTGGTCATGCACAGCCCGGATCCCGCCTTGTGTAGGAGCGGCCATGCGTCGCGAACGGGTTGCGCAGCAGCCCCGGGATTTCAGCTTGGCCGCAGAGATTGCCGGGGCTGCTGCGCAGCCCGTTCGCGACGCAAGGCCGCGCCTACAAAAAGCGATTAGCGGATGGGGTCGGGGCGGGTGCTTTCCACGGGTTCCAGCGGCGGATGCTCCTGCGCCGCATGCATCAGGTCTTCGGTCACCCGCAGCTCCGCGCCGGTGGGCGAGAAGGTAGTCGAGGCGGTGAACGGTGCCGGGTGCTCCGCCGCCGGGCGCTTGCCACGGCGCCACAGGAAGAAGCTCACCATCCCCAAGTTGACCACCGCAAAGGCCCAGAACAGCCCCGCTTCGCCGAACGACGTCATCATCGGCGAAATCGCCAATGGCGCCAGCGCCGAGCCCAGCGAGTTGATCAGCAGCAAGCCCTGGATCATCGGCACCAGGGCGTCGGACGGTGCACGGTCGGCCGCGTGGCTTACCGCCACCGGGTACAGGGCGAACACGCCGCCACCCAGCAGGAACAGCATCGCCGGCAGCAATGACGATTCAGACGGCAGGAACACCGTGATCAACGACAGCACCACGCACAGCCCGGCCAGGGCAATCAGCACGTCCTGGCGGTCTTTGCGGTCAGACCAGCGGCCAACCGGGTATTGCAGCAGCATGGCACCGAGGATGACCCAGGCCATCATGTTGCCGACTTCCCCCACGTCCAGGCCGATGCGCTGCAGGTACAGCGGCAGCAGGGCATAGATGCCGGCAATCGCCACGCCCGAACCGAAGCAGCCGACCAGGCCCGACGGTGCGACCCCCAGCAGTTGCCGCGGTTTCAGTGGTTCGACCTGGTCCAGCAGCGGCGACACCCGCGGCAGGATCACGATCGGCAGCACCGACAGCGCCGCAAGCATGCCGGCGAGCATGAACGGTGCGGTATCGCCCAGGCGAGTGATCTCGCCAAGGCCTGCCTGGGCAATCACGCCAGCGCCATAGAAGGCAATCATGTACAGCGCCAGCAGACGACCACGGATCTTCGCGTCGCCGGCCAGCAGCAGCCAGCTCTCGATCACCAGGAATACGCCCACCGCGGCCCAGCCGTTGATCAAACGCAGGATCGACCACCAAGTCGTGTCGTAGAACATCCCTTGCAGCAGGATGGTTGCAGCGATCAGCGAGGCGAAGCTGGTGTAGGCGCGGATATGGCCGATGCGCAGGATCAGCCGGTCATTGAAGATCGCGCCAAGGGTCAGGCCAATGAAGTAACTCGACGACACGATACCGATGGTGGTTGCCGATTCACCGGCAGCGCCCAGGCGCAGGGTGGTCAGGGAAGACATGAAGCCGTTGCCCAGGGCAATGATAAACAGCCCGAGCAGGGGCGCCAGCGCCATGGCCAGCAAACGCGGAGACATATGTACCTCAAGGTGGATGAGCGGAATGAGCGCCTCTTCGGACGCGCACGCCGACATGGCCCGACAAGGGGCCAAGAGGCTGCACGGATGTGCCTGGGAGGGATGCGACCTGGGCAAGACTCAACCGCTGGGCCTTGGAAGAACTGGGCCGGGCGGGGTGGGTTGAGCCTATTTCACATGTGCGTTCATGTGTTCAGGCACGGACTCTGTCGTTGCTGCCGGTTGCCACCGTTCAAGGCGACGGGCGAAAAGGAAGCGCGATTCTACGTGCTTGCATCGATTTGCCCAAGGGGCATTGGCCTGCGACGAGACGCCGCAGGGGGAGTGCAGCTGCACCCAGAATACGGCCTGCTAATAATAATTTGTAAGGGAAAATAACTTTAGTCGTATTGATTCATGGGGTTGTCGAGTTGCCGAGTCCGTTTATTGATCTGGATCAATACAGTTATGCAGATATTTGCCATCGCAGTGTATTGATCGATAAAACTTATCAAGCGATCAAGCCGGTCAATTGGTCCCTGCGGCATCCTGCCACTACAATGGCGGCCGCGGCCTGCAAGGGGCGCCTTGATAAACGAGTGATGCCACGGCCCATTTAGTGTTTGCCAACAAGTTGCGTTTATATCAACGCACTGCAAATACCTATTGCCGCCGATTAGTGCCCGTCACCCAACTAGAACTACTTGCCATAACACCCGTTGATAAGTAACGCCTGTTCGCCCGGTACCGAGCCGGGCTTAGATGAGGAGATGCCCATGGCACTTGGCAGACGACAATTTTTCAAACTTTGCACGGCCGGGGCGGCGGCAGCGACCAGCGTGTCGCTGGGCTTTGCACCGGCGGTGGCCAATGCCAGCCAGTCACGCCAATACAAGCTGTTGCGCGCCAAAGAGACACGCAACAACTGCACCTACTGCTCGGTAGGCTGCGGCATCCTCATGTACAGCCTGGGCGACGGCGCGAAGAACGCCAAGGCGCGCATCTTCCATATCGAAGGCGACCCGGACCACCCGGTCAGCCGGGGCTCGCTGT
Organism: Pseudomonas sp. 39004; assembly: GCF_028682155.1. NCBI lineage: Bacteria > Pseudomonadati > Pseudomonadota > Gammaproteobacteria > Pseudomonadales > Pseudomonadaceae > Pseudomonas > Pseudomonas sp. 39004. Next base: position 6,318 of record NZ_JANIAG010000033.1, on the reverse strand, counting down.
GCCCGAAAGGGGCGGGGCTGGTGGACTATATACACAGCGAACAGCGCCTGCTGTACCCGGAGTACCGCGCGCCAGGCTCGGACACGTGGCAGCGCATCAGCTGGGACCATGCCATCGAGCGCATCGCCCGGTTGATGAAGGACGACCGCGATGCCAACTTCATCGAAAAGAACGCCAAGGGCGTAACCGTCAACCGTTGGCTGTCCACCGGCATGCTCTGTTCCTCGGCGGCCAGCAGCGAAACCGGCTCGCTCGATCAGCGCTTTACCCGGGCCCTGGGCATCCTCGGCACCGACAGCCAGGCCCGGGTGTGTCACGCCCCGACCGTATCGGCGCTGGCACCGACCTTTGGCCGTGGGGCCATGACCAACAACTGGGTGGACATCAAGAACGCCAACGTGGTGCTGATCATGGGCGGCAACCCCGCCGAAGCGCACCCGGTGGGCTTCAAGTGGGTGATCGAGGCGAAGATCCGCAACGGCGCCAAGGTGATCGTGGTCGACCCGCGCTTCAACCGCAGCGCCTCGGTGGCCGACCTGTACTCGCCGATTCGCGCCGGCTCCGACATCACCTTCCTCATGGGGGTGGTGAATTACCTGATCAGCCACGACCGTATCCAGCATGAGTACGTGCGTGCCTACACCAATGCCAGCCTGATCGTGCGCAGCGACTACAGTTTCGACGACGGCCTGTTCAGCGGTTATGACGCTGGCACCCGGCGCTACGATCGCAGCTCCTGGGCCTACGAGCTCGACGAGCAGGGCTTTGCCAAGCGCGACATGACGCTCAGCCACCCGCGGTGCGTGTACAACCTGCTCAAGCAGCATGTCAGCCGCTACACGCCGGAGCGGGTCAACGAGTTGTGCGGTACGCCCAAGGACGATTTCTTGCAGATTTGCGAGATTCTTGCCAGCACCAGCGCACCGGACAAGACTGCGACCTTCCTCTATGCCCTGGGCTGGACCCACCACACCACGGGCGCCCAGATGATCCGCGGCTCGGGCATGATCCAGCTGCTGCTGGGCAATATCGGCATGGCCGGTGGCGGCGTCAACGCCCTGCGCGGGCACTCCAACATCCAGGGCTATACCGACCTGGGGCTGTTGTCGCAACGCCTGCCGGGTTACATGAACCTGCCGTCCGACAACCAGACCAGCGTTGAAACCTACCTCAAGGAAACCACCCCCAGCGCCCAGCTGCCGGGGCAGGTCAACTACTACCAGCACACACCCAAGTTCTTCATCAGCCTGATGAAGAGCCTGTGGGGCGACCAGGCCACCCACGAGAACAACTGGGGCTTCGACTGGTTGCCCAAGTGGGACGACAGCTACGATGTGCTCAACTATTCCAACCGCATGTACGAAGGCAAGGTCAACGGCTACATTGCCCAGGGCTTCAACCCGATCGCGGCCTTCCCGGACAAGAACAAGGCTGCCGAGGCCTTGGCCAAGCTCAAGTTCCTGGTGATCATCGACCCGCTGGCGACCGAGACATCGAGCTTCTGGCAGAACCATGGCGAGTCCAACGACGTCGACCCGGCAGCCATCCAGACCGAGGTCTTCCGCCTGCCCTCCAGCTGCTTCGCCGAAGAGAACGGCTCGATCGTCAACTCCAGCCGTTGGCTGCAATGGCACTGGGCCGGCGCGGCACCGCCGGGTGAAGCCTGGCACGATGGCAAGATCCTCGGCCACCTGTTCATGAAGCTGCGCGAGCTGTATCGCCGCGAGGGCGGTGTGTGCCCGGAGCCCGTGTTGAATATGGCCTGGGACTACAAGAACCCCTACGACCCAGAACCCGAGGAAGTCGCCAAGGAGTCCAACGGCTACGCCCTGGCCGACCTGCATGACGACAAGGGCAACCTGGTGCTGCGCAAGGGCCAGTTGCTGGACAACTTCGCCCAATTGCGTGACGACGGCAGTACCGCCTGCTTCAACTGGGTGTTCGCCGGTTCCTGGACCGAAGCCGGCAACCAGATGGCCCGCCGCGACAACGCCGACAGCGGCCTGGGCTGCACGCCGGGCTGGGCGTGGGCCTGGCCGCAGAATCGCCGCATCCTCTACAACCGTGCCTCGGCCGACCCTCAGGGCAAGGCCTGGGACCCGAAGCGCCAGATCATTGCCTGGGATGGCAGCCGCTGGGCTGGCAGCGATGTGCCGGACTATCCGGTTACCGCCGCGCCCGGCAGCGACGTCAACCCGTTCATCATGCTGCCCGAAGGGGTAGGGCGTCTGTTCTCGGTCGGCGCCATGAACGATGGGCCGTTCCCTGAGCATTACGAACCGATCGAAAGCCCGCTGGTGTCCAACCCGCTGCACCCCAATGTCAGCAAGAGCCCGACCGCACGGCTGTACGAAAGCGACCGGGCGCGCATGGGTAGCCGTGAGGAGTTCCCTTACGTGGCCACCACCTATTCGATCACCGAGCTGTTCCGACACTGGACCAAACACTCGCGGCTCAACGCGATCATCCAGCCCGAGCAGTTCATCGAGATTGGCGAAGTGCTGGCCAAGGAGAAGGGCATCGTCCAGGGCGACCTGGTGCGGGTGACCACCAAGCGCGGCTACATCAAGGCCAAGGCGGTGGTCACCAAGCGGGTCCAGCGCCTGGAGGTTGCCGGACAGATGGTCGACACCATCGGCATCCCGTGCCACTGGGGCTTCGAAGGCGCTACCCGCAAGGGTTTCCTGGCCAATACGCTGACCCCAGGCGTGGGTGATTCCAACACCAACACCCCGGAATACAAAGCGTTCCTGGTGAACGTGGAAAAGGCCTGACGGAGCGACGCACATGTCCCTGCAATCCCAAGACATCATTCGCCGTTCGGCGACCAACGCCTTCACCCCCGCGCCCCGTGCCCGCGACCACCAGGCAGAGGTGGCCAAGCTGATCGACGTCAGCATCTGCATCGGCTGCAAGGCCTGCCAGGTAGCGTGCAACGAGTGGAACGACCTGCGTGATGAGGTCGGGCACAACGTCGGCGTGTACGACAACCCGGCCGATCTCACGCCAGACACCTGGACGCTGATGCGTTTCGACGAGCACCAGGACGAAAACGGCAAGCTGGAGTGGCTGATCCGCAAGGATGGCTGCATGCATTGCGCCGACCCTGGCTGCCTGAAGGCTTGCCCGCAACCGGGTGCGATCATTCAGTACGCCAACGGTATCGTCGACTTCCAGTCCGAGCACTGCATCGGCTGCGGCTACTGCGTGGCCGGCTGCCCGTTCGATGTGCCGCGCATCAGCAAGAAGGACAACAAGGCCTACAAGTGCACGCTGTGCGTCGACCGGGTCACGGTCGGCCAGGAACCGGCCTGCGTGAAAACCTGCCCGACCGGCGCGATCAACTTCGGCAGCAAGGCCGACATGCTGGTGCAGGCCGAAGAGCGCGTGAGCGAACTGCAAGGCCGCGGCTTCGCCGGTGCCGGCATCTACGACCCGCAGGCCGTGGGTGGCACCCATGTGTTCTACGTGCTGCAACACGCCGACAAGCCGCAGCTGTACCACAAGCTCAACCCGGACCCGCGCATCAGCGGCGCCATCGAGGGCTGGAAAGGCTGGTTGAAGCCGGTGGCCGCCGCAGCGTTCTTCGCCACCCTGGCGGGCACGGTGTTCCACTACATCGGTGTTGGCCCCAACGAAGTCGAGGAAGACGAAAAGGAGACCCAGGTATGAACAAGGACCGACTGATTCTGCGCACGCGCTTCATCGACCGGGCCAGCCACTGGTTCATGGTCATCTGTTTCTTCCTGGTGGCGATGTCGGGGCTGTCGTGGTTCTTCCCGTCGCTGAACTGGCTCAACGGGGTGTTCGGCACGCCACAGATGGCGCGTATCCTTCACCCGTTTTTCGGGGTGGTGGTGTTTGTGGTGCTGATGTTCCTGTTCGTGCGCTTCGTCAGGTACAACCTGCCCGAGCGTGAAGACGCCATCTGGTTTCGCAACGTCAACAAGGTGCTGGCGGGCGATCACAGCCAGCCGCTGCGCATTGGCAAGTACAACGCCGGCCAGAAGATCCTGTTCTGGGGGATCATGGGCCTGATCACCTTGCTGATGGGCAGTGGCGTGATCATCTGGCGGCCATGGTTTGCCGACTACTTCAGCATCCCGCTGATCCGCATTGCCCTGTTTACCCACGCCCTGGCGGGTATCTCGCTGATCTTGCTGATCATCGGCCACGCTTACCTGGCGTTCTGGGTCAAGGGCTCGATTCGCGGCATGATCACAGGCTACGTCTCGCGTACCTGGGCCAAGTCGCACCATGATCGCTGGTACCAGCAGATCAGCAACAAGAGTGAGAAGAAATGAGCAGCAGCATCAAACTGACGGCGGTCGAGCAGCCCAGCGGTGGCGTGGGCGCTATCAGCGCCTTGTTGCTGCCGCAACTGGGTCAGCACTTCGCCAAGCGCGCAGCGCGTTTGCGCCAGCTGGCCGAGGGGCATGAGCAGGCTGATTACCTGGGCTTCGCCGCCACCGTTGCACAGGCCCAGCAGCGGCTGCTGGAGCGTTTTCCGGTGCCTGCGCCCGAGCTTGAGGCCCTTGCCCAGCGGGTGGGCGACGCTGCGCCGTTAGCGGTGCAGCAGTTGCCGCGTTCGCGTTACTGGCAGCAAGCGCTCGAAGCGTTGATCGAGGACCTGCGCGCTGAGGCCAGCGGCCCGGTACGCGCCGCGCTGGATGCGCTTGCAGCATTGAGCCACGAACAGCGCGAAGCCTGCGCCGAGCACCTGCTGCAGGGCCGCTATGGCGAAGTGGACAGCGGCCAGGCGCTGTTCCTGTGGGCCGCCCTGGGGCTGTACTTCGTGCAACTGGCGGCGGCACTGCCTGCCCATGCCCACGCGGCAGTGGGGGAGCACCGCCAGTTCTGCCCGGTATGCGCCAGCGCGCCGGTGGCCAGCGTCATCCTCACGGGCAAGCGTGCCGGGCTGCGCTATTTGCATTGCGGGCTGTGCGAGAGCCGCTGGCACATGGTGCGGGTCAAGTGCAGCAATTGCGAACACACCGGCAAGCTGGACTATTGGTCGCTGGAACGTCAGGACAGTGCGGTCAAGGCAGAAAGCTGCGGCGACTGCGAAAGCTACCTCAAGGCGTTCTATTACGAGCACGACCCGGCGCTGGAACCTGTCGCCGATGACCTGGCCACGCTGCGGCTGGATGCCGAGCTTGAAGGGCAAGGCTTTGCCCGTAGCAGCATCAACCCATTTCTGTTTCCGGGTTGATGCGGCGTAACACTGCGGCATACTGACGCCTTCCCCAACCCAGGAAGGTAAGGCTCATGCTGGCATCGTTGTTCGCCGTTCTGGCACCCGTGTTCATCGTTGCCGGCATTGGTTTCGCCTGGGCTCGCAAAGGCTTGGACTACCCCACCGAGTTCATCGCCAGGATCGTGATGACGGTCGGCACCCCCTCGCTGGTGCTGTCGACCTTGAGCCGCACCGAACTGGACCCGACGGCGTTCACCAGCATGGCAGTGGCCTGCCTGTTGTGCACGTTGGGCATGGCCTTGGCAGGGTTGCTGGTGTGCCGCGTCTCGGGCCAACACTGGCGTGTGCTGTTGCCAGCGTTCATGTTCCCCAATACCGGCAACATGGGCCTGCCGATCAGCCTGTACGCCTTCGGCGAGCATGGGCTGGCCCTGGCGGTGGCGTTTTTCCTGACCCTGTCGATCGTGCAGTTCACCATCGGCATGGCCATCTCGGGCACGGCGGCGTCGCTCAAGGCGTTGCTGCGCAACCCCATCGTGATCAGCCTGGCCGGGGCGATGCCGATCATCTTTCTCGATTTCGAATTGCCGCGTTGGTTGGCCAACACGGCAGACCTGCTTGGCGGCATGACCATACCGCTGATGCTGCTGACCCTGGGGGTATCGTTGGCCAGCATCCGCTTGCAGCATGTCGGCAGCGGCATCCTGTTGGGTGGGCTGCGCATCGTGCTGGGCGCGGCGGTGGGTTGGGCCGTGGGCGCGGGGCTGGGCATGGAGCCGCTGGAGCGGGCGGTGCTGATGCTGCAGTCCGCGATGCCGGTGGCAGTGTTCAACTACCTGATGGCGGTGCGGGCCAATCGCTCGCCCGAGCAGGTGGCGAACCTGGTGATGTGTTCGACTGTGCTGTCGTTTGCCTGGTTGCCGGTTGTGCTGGCTGCATGGATGTAGCGCGCAGGTTTACGTTGTGGGGGGCAGTTGTATTGCTCGCGTTTTTGGGGGGGCTGGAGATTGTAGGGAGGGGCATCAGGTGCCTGGCTTGGTTGCTTCAGGGGGGCGGAAATCGAGCGCCGCCCGCGCGGCGCATCGCGACGCAAGGCCGCTCCTACATTTGTTTCGGGCCAG
>NZ_JANIAG010000329.1:0-2190 GCF_028682155.1 Pseudomonas sp. 39004 | reverse complement strand
ATCTGGTGCCAGCAAGAACGTAGGGGGCCGCTGCGCAGCCCTTTCGCGACGCAAGGCCGCTCCTACAAAAGCACCGGCACCGCGGTTAGAACGCCTTGCTGTAGAACAGCGAGTACGACTCGATCCCGTCGTTCGGCTGTTTGATGCCCGCATTCGAGTAGTGCATGGCGCGGATGCCTACCTTCTGCGCCCCAGGCAGCTTCAGGCCAAAGCCGATGCGGTCCTCGAAGTTGACCGCAGAACCCAGCCGCTGGTTGCCCACATCCGTCTTGGAAAACGCTGCCAGGCCAATACCGGCCTCGATGTAGGGGGTGTAGGTGAAGCCGCTGAACTCGTAGGTGAACACCGGGCTGAACGACAGCGAGTGCGCGCCGCTGGCTTCGCCACCCTCCCAATAGGTGTAAGCCGCATCCCAGTAACCGGTCACATAGCCGGTACTGCTTTCCAGCCATTTCTTGTCCCAATCGAACGACAGGCCGATTCGGTAGGTCATGTCGCCTTGGCCGGTGGCACCCACGGCACCGGAAATCTGCGCAGCCTGAGCCAGATTGGCCCCGGCGAAGGCCAGCACTGCAGCGGCCAGCGAAGCAGCGAGACGGGTTTTCATCAATGACATCTCCTGATGGTCTACACGGCAAGTGGGGGCTTGAGCCCCTCGATCTTGTGCGGTGGCCGGCGCATCCAGACCGGTCACACGAGGTAATACTTTCTCGATTATTGTCCAGATAATCAGAAAGTTGAAAGGGCTTTGCCACTATCGGCTAATACTGACAGCAAACGCCCTGCGCGTGGCCGTACGGGTTCAGTCATACACCCCCTCTTCATGCTCCCCTAACAGCCGCCGCTGCCTGGGCGTGGCCTGCTCCAGCACACGTGGGTTGAACTGCCAATGCAGGTACGGTGAAAACTTCTGCGCCACCATGCGCCGGCCGTAATGCACTTGCAGCATGTCGCGCTCGCGCGCCTGCGTGCAGTTGGCGCCGCCGCTGTGCCAGACATCACTGCGAAACAGCAAAGCATCCCCCGCCTTGCACAACACTGGATGCGCTTCACGCCCTTGCCATTGCACTTCGCCGGCCTGCGGCGGGCGAGCGGCACGATGGCTGCCCGGTACGATCCAGGTCGGCCCGATGCTGTGATCGATATCACTGAGGTACACCTGCGCGGTCAGAATCTGCATGGGCTGGGTAAAGGCCCCGCGCTCGCTGATCCAGGCCGGCAGTTGCAGGGGCAGATGGTCAAGGTGCAGCGCCATGCCGGGGTAACCGGGGTGGCTACGCCAGGCGGTCTGGCCGATCACGTGGCAGTCCTCGCCAAGCGCGGCCTCTGCCAGGTTGATCAGCGGTGGCAGATCAAGAAACGGCAACCACAGCGGGTTGCGGTTGAACACGCACTTGTAGTGTTCGAGCAGCCCCTGGTAGTCCCAGTGAATCGGCTGCAAGTCATCGATGGCGCAGCGCAGCAGCGCGATGCGCAGGGGTTCGAGCACACCGGGGATCAGCACGAAACCCTGCTCGTCGAGCATCTCCAGTTGAAGGTCCAGGCTCATGGCTATGCACTCCTTTTCAGCAGGAGTACAAATGTACCCCTGCCCGAAATATGCCAGTCAACGCCAGTGCAAGTTCACCGTGGCAGGTGCTTTGCCATCCACTACCACCTGTTGCTGGACAGTCTCACCCTCGGCATTGCCGGTGACCTTGTAATGACCCGGTGGTAGCTGCACAAAGAGCAGCGGGCCGACATCGGTAACGCTGAGCACGGGCTGCCCTTGCGCACTTTGAATATCAACAGAGGCACCGCTCTGGAACTTGCCTTGCGCGCCAGTCGAGAGCTCGACGTGCAAGTCATAGCCTTTGGTCTTGCGCAGGGCATTGGCTTCATCCTGGCCGATACCGCCTTGCAGGTAACGCACGCCGTTCTGCTCTTGCGGTTGCAACTGCACGGCCTGCATGTCGATGGGCGCATTGAGGTCGGCGGCTGCCGCCAACGTCCAGGGCAACGCCAGGGTGAGCAGCAGCGCCGCGCCAAGGGCATAGTGATGATTGCGCATGGTATGACCCTCCTTCTGAGGATGGTTTACCTATTATCCGATCATTTGAAGGCACTGGCGTTTGCACTGATGCGTGGTCGTCCAGCCACGTCTACAGCCTCGCGGAGTGCTGCAGCGCGATTGTTCACGGGCTTGTTACT
>NZ_JANIAG010000328.1:0-2198 GCF_028682155.1 Pseudomonas sp. 39004 | reverse complement strand
AGCAGCAGGTAGGCCACCAGCTGACCGGGGCCAGGTGACCTACCATATCACCGAGCCCAAGCCCACCCCGCAACTGGTGCCCGCACTCGCCGCACTGACCGGCATGATCGGCGAAGAAGTCAAAGGCTATGGCTCGCTCAAGCGCGTGCCGGCCGAGGCCATGGCCAACGTGCGCAACGACATGTACCTGACCAGCGAAGCCATCCGCCTGATCGAGAAAAACCAGCTGGTAACCTTTGATGCCGACACCCGCAGCCATGTGCAGCTGTTCAAGACCCAATTGGACGACGCCACGCGCTACATCCCGCTATGGGTCAAGGTGGCCGTGGCCATCGCCCTGGGGCTGGGCACCCTGGTCGGCTGGCGGCGCATCGTGGTGACGGTGGGCGAGAAAATTGGCAAGACCCACCTGAGCTACGCCCAGGGCGCCTCGGCCGAGGTGGTTGCGATGTGCACCATCGGCGCGGCGGACATGTTCGGGCTGCCTGTGTCGACCACCCATGTGCTGAGCTCTGGTGTGGCCGGGACCATGGTCGCCAATGGCTCGGGGATCCAGAAGCGTACGCTGATCAATCTGCTGATGGCGTGGGTGCTGACTTTGCCGGCGGCGATGCTGCTGGCGGGTAGCCTGTACTGGGTGCTGAATCAGGTTTTCTAGGCTGCAAGATGAGCCTGTGGGAACAAGCCCCACAGGTTAAGTACCTGGCGTTCAGCCCGGGATCTTCAGGCCCCGTTGAACGGCAGGGCGTTCGAGGAAGTTGGCCAGCACCCGCTGCACTTCCTTGAACGCATCGAAGCCCACCAGCTCACGGGCGTTGTAGCGCTCCACCAGGTTGCGCACCCAAGGGAAGATGGCGATATCGGCGATGCTGTACGTGTCGACCATCCACTCCCGCCCTTCAAGGTGCCGATCCAGCACGCCCAGCAGGCGCTTCGATTCGTTGACATAGCGATCGCGCGGGCGCTTGTCTTCGTATTCCTTGCCCGCAAAGAAGTGGAAGAACCCGACCTGGCCAAACATCGGGCCGATGCCGCCCATCTGGAACATCAACCACTGCAGGGTCTGGTAACGGATGGCAGGGTCCTGGCTGAGCAACTGGCCACTCTTCTCGGCCAGGTACTGCAGGATCGCGCCCGACTCGAACAGCGCCAGCGGCTGGCCGCCAGGGCCGTTCGGGTCGAGGATGGCGGGGATCTTGTTGTTGGCGCTGAGGGAGATGAACTCAGGGCTCATCTGGTCATCGGTGTCGAAGCTGACCTTGTGCGGCTCGTACGCCAGGCCGATCTCTTCCAGCATGATCGACACCTTGACGCCGTTGGGCGTGGGCAGCGAATACAGCTGCAGGCGCTCGGGGTGCTGGGCGGGCCATTTGCGGGTGATGGGGAATGCGCTCAGATCGGTCATGGTCAACCTTGCCTGGGGGATGGGCTTGTCACTCTAGTGACATCCCCGCCCGCTGACCATCACCGACCACTCATCGGCACTGGCCGATCACGCCTGGCCATGGGCCTTGAGCTTGAGCTTTTCGGTGTCGACCCGCACGAATACCGAGTCGGCAGTCACCGTCAGCACATCGTCCGCCCAGACCTCGCAGATGACCCGGCTCTTGCGCCCGACTTCGCCTTCAACGCGCGCCTTGAGCAGCAGCTCGACCCCCATGGGCGTCGGTTTCAGGTAGCTGAGGTTGAGCGTGCCGGTGACGCAATCGATGCGCGGCAGGCTACCCGCTTCGCGGCCTTCGTTGCGGTAGTGGTAGGCCATGGCGGTCCAGTTGGAATGGCAGTCGACCAGCATCGCCAGCAAGCCGCCGTAGACCAGGCCGGGCCAGCCGATGAAGCTGCTGTCGGGCGAGTGTCGGCACAACAGGTGGATGCCATCGGCGTCCCAGTGGCTTTGCAGGTGCAGGCCGCTGGGGTGGGCACAGCCACAGCCGTAGCAGCTGCCTTCTGGCGCGGCGAGTTGCTGGAGAGAAAGGGTTTGCTCGTTCATACGCTTCCTGTGCTTGTTGGAATGGGAAGGGATGCAAGCGTCGATGGTAGCGCCGCATTTTGTCAGCGCCAATGAGAATGCCGGGGCTGCGTTGCAGCCCATCGCGGCACAAGGCCGCTCTCACCGGTCTGTACACGACAGCACAGTACCTGTGGGAGCGGCCTTGTGCCGCGAATGGGGCGCAAAGCGCCCCCAAGGATCACGCGGT
>NZ_JANIAG010000327.1:0-2210 GCF_028682155.1 Pseudomonas sp. 39004 | reverse complement strand
TCCGGGGAAATCTTCAGCCACAGACCGTCGGCCCCCGGCAGCTGACCCGACACCGGCAATGCATTGATATCCAGGCTCAGCAAGCGCTGACGCAGTGCATCAAGCTGCTCTTTCCCCGCCAGGCCACCGACAACCAGGCACTCATCGCGACGACGGGCCGGTGTGGACACGCCTGTTTCACGCAGCAGGCGGATCTCTTGTTGATTACCTTTGTACAACGACAGCGGGGTGACGTCCTTGACCTTGAGCGGGGCTTCCTGTTGATGCCAGACGTAATAGAAGACGTTGAGCACCAGCAACAGCAGAAACAACCAACGCATAAGCACCTCAGTCCAATGGGCAGGCCATTGCCAGGCCAACGAATACCAGGTCAGGGACTACCCGTGCCTGCGGCGCAGCTTCACGCACCAACGGCGCATCCCCGCCGGTAAGGAACACGGTAAAATTCTCCCCCCACAGCGCACGCGCCTGTTCGAGCTGAGTCCGGGCAAAGCCTTGCAGCATTAATACGCAACCACGCTCCACGGCCTCGACGGTCGAGCGCCCCGGGGCAAGGCTGGTCAATGCACGCGCTGCCGAAGCATCGTCATAGCGGATACGTCGGGTATGTGTACGCAACTGACTACGCATCAGCGGCATCCCCGGACAGATATAACCACCCAGGTGCTCGCCATCGGCGGCAATGAAGTCAGCCTTGGCGGCGGTCCCCAGGTCGATCACGAGGCAAGCACCCTTGGCCAGGTGGAACGCACCCAACGCTGCGAGCCAGCGATCCATGCCCAGGCGTTGATAGTCTTCATAGCCATTACGCACCCCCGCTGCTTGCTGGGCAGGCTCTGCGACTTGCGCCACCACACGGAATGCCTGGCCGATCAGCGAGCAAAGTGCAGCAGTTTCTTCCTCGCTGCGCACACTGACGATACGGCAACCCGACAAACGCAGCGACGCCAAGGCACTGACCTCGGCCACCAGCGACTGATCCGAATCGACAATACCGCCGCCCACGATCGTAGCGTCGCCAGCATGAATGACCCGCCACTTGATAAAGCTGTTACCGCAATCGAGCTCAAGAATCATCACGCAACCTCAAACTGAGCTCACCACCGCTGAAGCTCTTTTCCACACCGTCGACCTCAAGGCGCAAGCCGCCCTGCCCGTCCACACCGAGCACTACCCCATCGATCCGGGTACTGCCGGCAACCAGCGATACGTTACGCCCCTGCCATAGATGCGCTTGCTCCCATTCCTCCTGGAATGCGGCAAAACCATAGCGGCGGTGACGCGCCAATTCATGTTGCAGTTGCTGGCTGAGCATCGCCACCAAGTGATTGCGATCAATTGCGGCGCCAACCTCACGTCGCATCGAGGTCCACGCCTGGTCGACCTGGTCATTGGTCTGCATGTTCACATTAATGCCAATACCAAGCACCACGTGACAGACGTCTGCCGGGTCGCCGACCAGCTCAAGCAAGATGCCCGTGATCTTCTGCCCACGCACAAGCACATCATTGGGCCATTTAAGTCCCACATCCTTTACGCCGAAACCTTGCAGCGTTCGCATTACCGCCAACCCCACCACCAGGCTCAGCCCTTCGAGCTGGCGCATGCCGCCTTCGACACGCAAGACGAGGCTGTAATAGAGGTTTTCTGCGAAGGGGCTTACCCATTGACGACCGCGGCGGCCACGCCCGGCATTCTGGCGCTCGGCCAGCACCAGAAAAGGAGCAGCCTGCCCCTCACCCGCAAGCCGCAGCCCTTCGGCATTGGTCGAATCGATGGTTTCGTGGATGAAAACTGGCCACTGCTCGCCCTCGGCAAACTCGGCGATCGCCTTCGCTTCGAGCAGGACCAGAGGCGCCGCTAACTGGTAGCCGCGGCCACGAACCTTGTGAATAGTGAGGTTCAGCTCGGTCTCCAGGTGCTGCAGCTGCTTCCAAACGGCGCTGCGACTCACCCCGAGGGCTGCCCCCAAGGCTTCACCGGAATGGAACCGGCCATCCTTGAGGAGATTCAACAACTTCAGCATGCCAGTCTCGACTTGGAATAAGGCTGGCATGATAGCTATGGGTAGTGGCCTTGCATAGGAGAAGGGCCGCCCGCAGACGCTACCAACAGGGAGTTTTCCAGCCGCAAAGACAAAACCCCTACCTGCTCGCGCAGATAGGGGTTTTGCGAAATGAATCTTGACGATGACCTACTCTCACATGGGG
>NZ_JANIAG010000326.1:0-2244 GCF_028682155.1 Pseudomonas sp. 39004 | reverse complement strand
ACGCCATGCTCCAGGTCAGGGTGTAGGTATGAGCCCCCGCATCCCGAAGAAAACCCGCTCAGTCGCCCCATCGCGCATTCGCGAAGGCATGCCCTTCCCCCTCGGCGCCACCTGGGACGGGCTTGGGGTCAACTTCGCCCTGTTCTCGGCCAATGCCACCAAGGTCGAACTGTGCCTGTTCGACTCCAGCGGCGAGCAGGAAATCGAACGCATCGAACTGCCCGAGTACACCGACGAGATCTACCACGGCTACCTGCCCGACGCGCACCCGGGCCTGGTCTACGGGTACCGCGTCTACGGCCCCTACGAGCCCGAGAACGGCCACCGTTTCAACCCCAACAAACTGCTGATCGACCCCTACGCCAAGCAACTGGTCGGCAGCCTGAAATGGTCCGAGGCCCTGTTCGGCTACACCATCGGCCACCCCGACGGCGACCTGTCGTTCGATGAGCGTGACAGCGCGCCCTTCGTGCCCAAATGCAAGGTCATCGACCCGGCCTTCACCTGGGGCCGCGATCAGCGCGTACAGATACCGTGGGAGCGCACCATCCTCTACGAAGCGCATACCCGCGGCATCAGCATGCGCCACCCGGCAGTGCCCGAAGCGCTGCGCGGGACCTTCGCCGGCCTTGCCAATGACGAGCTGCTCAAGCACATCAAGGACCTGGGAGTTTCCAGTATCGAACTGCTGCCGATCCATGCCTTCGTCAACGACCAGCACCTGCTGGAAAAGGGCCTCAACAATTACTGGGGCTACAACAGCATTGCCTTTTTCGCCCCCCACCCCCGCTACCTGGCCAGCGGCAAGATCGCCGAATTCAAGGAGATGGTCGCGCACCTGCATGACGCCGGCCTGGAGGTGATTCTGGATGTGGTCTACAACCACACCGCCGAAGGCAACGAGCGCGGCCCGACGCTGTCCATGCGCGGCATCGACAACGCCTCCTACTACCGCCTGATGCCCGATGACAAGCGTTACTACATCAACGATTCGGGCACCGGCAATACCCTGGACCTGAGCCACCCTTGCGTGCTGCAACTGGTCACCGACTCACTGCGTTATTGGGCCGGTGAGATGCACGTGGACGGCTTCCGCTTCGACCTGGCGACCATCCTGGGCCGTTACCATGACGGCTACAGCGAACGCCACGGGTTCCTCGTCGCCTGCCGCCAGGACCCGATGCTGAGCCAGGTCAAGCTGATTGCCGAACCTTGGGACTGCGGCCCCGGTGGCTACCAGGTGGGCAACTTCGCGCCCGGCTGGGCCGAGTGGAACGACCGCTTCCGCGATACCGTGCGGGCGTTCTGGAAAGGTGACGAAGGCCAGCTGGCCGACTTCGCTTCGCGCATGACCGCGTCGGGCGACATGTTCAACAACCGCGGCCGGCGCCCCTATGCCTCGGTCAATTTCGTCACCGCCCACGATGGCTTCACCTTGCGCGACCTGGTGTCGTACAACAACAAGCACAACGAGGACAACGACGAGAACAACCAGGACGGCACCGACAACAACCTATCGTGGAACTGTGGCGCCGAAGGCCCCACCGACGACCCGGAAATCAACGCCCTGCGCATGCGCCAGATGCGTAACTACTTCGCCACCCTGTTGTTTGCCCAAGGCACGCCGATGATCGTCGCCGGCGACGAGTTCAGCCGCACTCAACACGGCAACAACAACGCCTATTGCCAGGACAGCGAGATCGGTTGGGTCAACTGGGACCTGGACGACGAGGGCGCCGCGCTGCTGGCCTTCGTCAAGCGCCTGACCCGCCTGCGCCTGGCCTACCCGGTGCTGCGCCGCTCACGCTTTCTGGTGGGCGACTACAACGAGGCGATCGGGGTCAAGGATGTCACCTGGTTGGCGCCGGATGGCAGCGAGATGAGCGTCGAGCAATGGGAAGACCCCCATGGCCGGTGCCTGGGCATGTTGATCGACGGGCGTGCCCAGGTCAGTGGCATCGCCCGGCCAGGCGCCGAGGCGACGGTGCTGCTGATCGTCAATGCCCATCATGACGTGGTGCCGTTCCAGTTGCCGACCGTGCCTGACGGTGATTACTGGAGCTGCCTGGTGGATACCGACCGGCCAGAGTTGCGCAAGGGGCAGCACTTGGCATTCGAGAGTACGTTCGAAGTGAAGGGGCGCTCGATGTTGTTGATGGTGTTGCAACGCGAGGAAGAGTGAACCCGAAGGGCCATGACCGGTCCCTTGTAGGAGCGGCCTTGCGTCGCGAAAGGGCTGCGCAG
>NZ_JANIAG010000325.1:0-2252 GCF_028682155.1 Pseudomonas sp. 39004 | reverse complement strand
TCTTCCGATCTCAAGCGCCTGCAGCACTACGCCAAGGCCTTTCAGAAAGGGCCAGGCTGGAGCTGGCTGACCGGCACGCCGTACGCCATCACCGAAACCCTCAAGGGCCTGGGCAGCTTCAGTGCCGACCTGAGCCAGCATCCGCCGCTGATCCTGGTGGGTGATGGCCGCAGCGGGCACTGGACCCGCTACTACGGCTTCACCGACCCGGCGGTATTGGTCGCGGAGATCAACCGCCTGAGCGCCCGCCGGGTGCATGCCAAAAGCACGGCCATTGCCGAGCACAGCGCCGAACCCATCGCCGACCATAACGAGGTGCAACCATGAGCCATTCGACTTCTCGCCGCGTCGGGATGCGCAGTTTCGACTGGCTGGTACTGGGCGGCTGCCTGTGGATTCTCGCCTCGGTGGCCTTCGCCCATGACGGCCATGCGCCCCAGGCCCCCGAACCACAGCCCGCGCCCCAGGCGATGAGCAGTGGCGGCGGTACCCGCGATGCACAGACCTGGTTCACCGATACCGTGCTCAAGGACCAGAACGGCCGCGAGCTGCGCTTTTACAGCGATGTGCTCAAGGACAAGGTGGTGATGCTCAACGTGATCTTCACCCACTGCACCGATGCTTGCCCGCTGATCACCCGCAAGCTGCGGGAGGTGCGTGAGGCCATGGGGCCGGTCTTGGCAGGGCAGGTGACCTTCGTCTCGATCAGCAGCGACCCGCTCAACGACACCCCGGCGGCACTCAAGGCCTTTGCCCAGAAGCAGGGCGTGGATGGCCCCAACTGGTTGTTCCTGACGGGTGACAAGGCCAGTGTCGACCTGGTACTGGGCCGTATCGGCCAGTTCCTGCCCAGCCCCGAGCAGCATTCCACGCAGCTGATTGCCGGTGACGTGGCAGGCAAGCGCTGGAGCAAGATCCGCCCGGATGCACCACCTGTGGCGATCGCCCAGCGCATGCAGCTGCTGACCCAACCGCTGGCAGGTCGGTGACCATCATGAGTGCAGGCGGGTTTGGCCGCGCATACAACGCCCTGCTGTTGGCGCTAGGTTTAAGCCTTGCCAGCTCAGCCTTCGCCCTCGACCTCACCGAGCACGAACAGGCCGGCAAACGCCTGTACCGCGAAGGCCTGTCGAGCAGTGACGCGCAATTGCTGGCGCGGGTGGGCGCCAGCGACATGAGCGTGCCGGCCAGCGTGCTGCCCTGCGCCAGTTGCCACGGCAGCGACGGGCGCGGCCGCGCCGAGGGCGGTGTTCGCCCACCGAGCCTTGACTGGCAGCGCCTGGCACTGGGCCACGGCGAGCGCCAGGCCAACGGGCGCAGTTACCCGGGTTACACCGACGCCAGCCTGGCCAGGGCGATCCAGCAGGGCGTGGACCCTGCCGGCAACCACCTCGACGCCGCCATGCCGCGTTTCGAGCTGACCCTGGCCGACCAGCGCAACCTCACGGCCTACCTCAAACGCCTGGCCGAGGACCGCGACCCGGGCGTGGAGGAGGGCGTACTGCGGCTGGGGACGTTGCTCCCCGCTTCCGGGCCGCTGGCCGAAGCGGGGCATGTGGTGCGCGCGGTGCTTGAAGACGGCCTGGCGCAACTCAATCAGCAAGGCGGTGTGCATGGACGGCGCCTGGAGCTGGTGGTGCTCGACCCCGGCAGCGACCCGCACAGCGCCGAACAGGCCCTGCGCCAGCTGTTGGAACACGAGCAGGTGTTCAGCCTGATCACCCCCCTGGCACCGATGCTTGACCAGCGTCTGGCGCCCGTGCTGGCGCAACAGAATGTGCCGCTGATCGGCAGCACCCCGCGCAGTGGCGGCAGTGCGCAGATCTTCGACCCCCTGCCGGGCTTGCCCGTGCAACTGCTGAGCCTGGCCGGCCATGCCCGCGAAGCCTTGGGCCTTGGCCCGGATGGCCTGCGCGTGGTCTACGCCGGTAACGAGCAGGCGCCGCTGGCCGAACAGGTACGCGAGCAGCTTGTGCAGCAAGGCTGGGCACCTGGCGCCATCCAGGCCTTCGATGGCCAGGCCGTGGACGGCCAGGGCATCGTCTTTCTCGGCCGCGCCCAGGCCTTTGCCGAACTGGCCGCAGCGCTGCAGGCGGCAGGCCGCAAACCCTACCTGTTCGCGGCCTCCAGCCAGGTGGTCGGGGGGCTGGCAAGCCTGTCTGAGCAGTGGTCGCAACGGGTCTTCCTGGCTTATCCGTTCGTACCCGAAGACTGGACCGAGCAGGGCCTGGCAACCCTGGCCGGCCTGCAGC
>NZ_JANIAG010000324.1:0-2280 GCF_028682155.1 Pseudomonas sp. 39004 | reverse complement strand
ACCGCAAGGTGATCAGCCTGATCAACAGCGACGATACCCTTGCCGGTATCGGCTACATCCTCTAGGGCCACCGGCATGATCGACCCACTGCTCGATGTGATCGTGCAAGCCCGCGAGGTGCAAGGCGGCGACGTGCTGGTGCTGGAGCTGGCCGCAGTCGACGGCCAGACCCTGCCGCGTTTTGCGGCGGGCGCCCACGTCGACCTGCACCTGGCGCCCGGCCTGGTCAGGCAGTACTCGCTGTGCGGCGACCCCGCGCACGCCAATGTCTACCGCCTTGGCGTGCTCAAGGACAGCCAGTCCCGCGGCGGCTCGGTGGCGGCGCACGAGCACCTGCTGCCCGGCACGCCGATGCGCATCAGTGCGCCGCGCAACCTGTTCCCGCTCGCCGGCGACGCCACGCGCTCGCTGTTGCTGGGCGGCGGCATCGGTATCACCCCGATGATCGCCATGGCGCATGCCCTGCATGCCCAAGGGCAGCCGTTCGAACTGCACTACCGCGGCCGCTCGCGCAGCCGCTGCGCGTTCGTCGACGAACTGCTCGCCGCACCGTTTGCCGCCAGCGTGTTCACCCACTTCAGCGACGAAGGCCCTGAGCAGCAACTGGACCTGGCCCAGGTACTCGGCCCGGCTACGCCAGGTGTGCACCTCTATACCTGTGGCCCGGCGAGCTTCATGGACTGGGTGATCGAGGGCGCACGCCAGCAAGGCTACGACGACGCGCATATCCACCACGAGTACTTCCAGGCCGAGGTCGACACCTCGGGCGGCAGCTTCGAGGTGGTGGCCGCGCGCAGCGGCAAGACCGTGCAGGTGCAGCAGGGCCAGACCCTGACCGCAGCGCTGCGCAGCGTCGGCATCAAGGTCGAGGTGTCGTGCGAGCAAGGCGTGTGTGGCACCTGCCTGTGCGACGTGCTCGAAGGCCAACCCGACCACCGTGACCACTACCTGACCGACGAGGAGAAACACGCCAACGAACAGATCGTGTTGTGTTGTTCCCGGGCGCGCGGCAAGCGCCTGGTGCTGGATATCTAGAAAAACAAAAACAAATACGTGACAGACAAGCGGGCGCAAGACCTGCAGCCCCTTCTGCCCAGTTGAACGACTGCCCAGGACTTGTACTGATCACACTTCCAGGATTACCCCATGGAACTCAAATGGCCGTTGCGTGCGAAACCGTTTTGCCTGTGTGTGGGCGCCGTATTACCCCTGACCTGCTTGGCCGACGTGGTGGATGACAGCCACCTCTCGCTCAATTTCAGAAACCTCTACCTGAACCGTAACTTCACCAACCCCAGTGCACCGGTGTCCAAGGTCGGCAACTGGTCGCAGGGCTTCGACCTGCAGTTCGAATCTGGCTACACCGATACTCCATTGGCAGTCGGCCTCGACCTCAACGGCCAGTACGCCTTGCGCCTGGACGCCACCGGCAATGATGGCTCACTACCCTACAGCCGCCATCGCCAGCAAGCCGCCGACGACTACAGCCGCGGCGGTGCGACGCTGAAGCTCAAGTACGCCAAGACCAAGGTGCTGATCGGTGACCAGAAACCCTTCTACCCAGTCGCCTCCAACGACCCCAGCCGCCAGCTCGACACCCTTTACCAGGGCGCGGTAATCGAATCACGCGACATCGACAACCTGACCCTGGTCGGCGGGCGCTTCTGGTCGATCGTCACCCGCGAGTCGTCCAACCACGAGCGCCTGTACCGCTACGGCACCCGCGACGACCAGGACAGTGATGGCCTGGACTTCGCCGGCGCCACCTATGCGCTGACCCCGGACCTGCAAGCCAGCTACTTCCATGGCGTGCTCAACGACATCTACAAGCAGGACTACGGTGGCATCAAGCACGCCCTGAAGTTTGCCGATGGTTACCAGTTGAAAACCGACGTCGGCTATTTCAACAACCGCGAAGACGGCGCCGCGCGCAGCGGCGCCGTGGATAACCGCGCCTACTTCGGCCTGGTCACCCTGGAAAAAAGCGGGCACATGCTGGGCCTCAGCTACCAGCGCATGACCGGGGACACCGTGTTCCCGACGCTCAACGGCTACGTGCCGCAGCTGTGGTTGCCGAACTGGGCAGGCCTGCCGTTCATTCGCCCGGACGAACGCAGCTGGTCGGTGCGCTACGGCTACAACTTCGCCGCCATCGGCCTGCCCGGGCTGAAGCTGTTCACCCGCTACATCAAAGGCACCGACATCGACCGCGGCCCGGGCCTTGCACGGGACCAGGAAAGCGAGCGCGACATCATGCTCAGCTATGTGGTCCAGAGCAGA
>NZ_JANIAG010000323.1:0-2322 GCF_028682155.1 Pseudomonas sp. 39004 | reverse complement strand
ACAACGGACCAGCTCAAGGTAGTACCTGATGTCTTCAAGCCTCGCCGATAACGCCCCACGCCTGCCTTCCATCGACACCCTCCTGCGCCACCCGGCCTGCCTCCCGCTGATCGACCGCCATGGCCGCGACGCCGTGTTGAATACGCTGCGCCAACTGCTCGACGACCTGCGCGAACCCACCCGCCAAGGCCAACTCAGCACCGCCGAACTGGCCGCAGACGTGCTGTTGGGGCGCACCGGCGAGCGCCTGGCCACCCAGCAACGTAGCCAGGTCCGCCGCGTGTTCAACCTCACTGGCACCGTGCTGCACACCAACCTCGGCCGCGCCTTGTTGCCGGAAGAAGCCATCGAAGCCATGCAGACCGCCGCCCGCTACCCGCTCAACCTGGAGTTCGACCTGGCCACCGGCAAGCGCGGTGACCGCGACGACCTGATCGAAGGGCTGATCCGCGAGCTGACCGGCGCTGAAGCCGTCACCGTGGTCAACAACAACGCTGCCGCCGTGCTGCTGGCGCTTAACAGCCTGGGCGCGCGCAAGGAGGGCATCATCTCCCGGGGCGAGCTGATCGAGATCGGCGGTGCCTTCCGCATCCCCGACATCATGGCCCGCGCCGGCGTGCGCCTGCACGAAGTCGGCACCACCAACCGCACCCATGCCCGCGACTACGAAGGCGCGATCAACCCGCGTACCGGCCTGCTGATGCGCGTGCACTGCAGCAACTACAGCATCCAGGGCTTCACCACTCAGGTGCCCACCGCCGAACTCGCGCACATTGCCCACCAACATGACCTGCCCCTGCTCGAAGACCTGGGCAGTGGCAGCCTGCTCGATATGACTCGCTGGGGCCTGCCCGCCGAACCGACCGTGCGCCAGGCCCTGGCCGACGGCGCCGATATCGTCACCTTCAGCGGCGACAAGCTGCTGGGCGGCCCGCAGGCCGGGATCATCGTCGGGCGCAAGGCGCTGATCGCCAAGATCAAGAAAAACCCCCTCAAACGCGCGCTGCGCGTCGACAAGATCACCCTCGCCGCGCTTGAGGCGGTGCTGGCGCTGTACCGCAACCCCGACCGGCTGGCCGAGCGCCTGCCCAGCCTGCGCCTGCTGACCCGCAGCCAGGCCGAAATCCAGGCCCAGGCCGAGCGCCTGGCACCGGAACTCAAGGCTCGCCTCGACGCACAGTGGGCCGTCAGCGTGGAGCCGACATTGGGCATGATCGGCAGCGGCAGCCAGCCGGTTGCACGCCTGCCCAGCGCCGCGCTGTGCCTGCGCCCGCGGGTGTCGAAGAAGCTGCGCGGGCGTAGCCTGCATGTGTTGGAGCGGGCCTTGCGCAACCTTCCGGTACCGGTGCTTGGGCGCATCGACGACGATGCACTGTGGCTCGACCTGCGCCAGTTGGACGACGAAGCCCAGTGGTTGGCGCAACTGCCGGCCCTGCAACTGGGGCCGGTGCAGTGATCGTTGGCACCGCCGGCCATATCGACCACGGCAAGACCGCGCTGCTGCACGCCCTGACCGGGCAGGCGGGTGACCATCGCCAGGAAGAGCGCGAGCGCGGCATGACCATCGATCTCGGCTACCGCTATGCAGCCCTGGCCGAAGGTGCGCCACTGACCGGCTTCATCGACGTCCCCGGCCACGAACGTTTTATCCACAACATGCTGGCGGGTGCCCACGGCATCGACCTGGTGTTGCTGGTGGTGGCCGCGGACGACGGCGTCATGCCGCAGACTCGCGAGCACCTGGCGATCATTCAATTGCTGGGCATCCCCCAGGCACTGGTGGCGGTCAGCAAGTGCGACCGGGTAGCGCCCGCGCGGGTGGCGGAGGTGCAAGCGCAGGTTGCCGCGCTGCTGGCGCCCGGGCCTTATGCGGGCGCGCCGCAGTTTGCCCTTTCCAGCGTCACGGGCGAGGGGGTGGCGGCGTTGCGCCAGGCGCTGCTGCAGGCTCAAGGGCGGGTGCGGCAGCGCAGTGTGCGCGGTGGTTTTCGCTTGGCCATTGACCGTGCTTTCGCCGTCTCCGGTGCCGGCGTGGTGGTCACCGGCACGGCATTGGCCGGCCAGGTCCGTGCCGGCGATACCTTGCTGTTGGGCAAGGCGGGCAAACCCGTGCGCGTGCGTGGCCTGCAT
Organism: Pseudomonas sp. 39004; assembly: GCF_028682155.1. Taxonomy (NCBI): domain Bacteria; kingdom Pseudomonadati; phylum Pseudomonadota; class Gammaproteobacteria; order Pseudomonadales; family Pseudomonadaceae; genus Pseudomonas; species Pseudomonas sp. 39004. The sequence continues at coordinate 195 of NZ_JANIAG010000323.1, read as the reverse complement.
GCGCAGAGCCAAGCGGCGCTGGTGGCCGAAGCGGGCCAGCGGGTGGCGTTGAACATCGCGGCCGAGCGGCTGGCGGTCGAGCAGGTACACCGGGGTGACTGGCTGGTGCCCGAGTGGCTGCATGCGCCCAGTGTCCGGGTGGATATCGAGCTCACGCTGCTTGCCGGCGAGCCCCGCCCGTTCGAGCATTTCAGC
>NZ_JANIAG010000322.1:0-2383 GCF_028682155.1 Pseudomonas sp. 39004 | reverse complement strand
GTGCTCTTCCGATCTTGAAAAATGACCTTACAAGCCAATTCACGGTTGATGCGATCACTGTGGGGTAATATGAAGGCTTTCCTGTTGCTCGGAGTGCTACTGCTCATGGTCCCCACCGCTAACGCTGCCGGTGAGCCGGCGCCACACTGGGACGGACGGTTCCACAACCAGGCACGCCTGCCGCAGGACGGCGTGATGAAGAAGCTGCGCATTGGCCTCAAGTACCTGTTCTTGCGCAAACCACCCGAAACCCGCCCCGCCAACCCCATCGCCGTGCAGCCCATGATCCGGCAGCAGGTGCTCGACGCACCTGATCACAGCCTCTGGCGCTTGGGCCATTCCACGATATTGCTCAAGTTGCGGGGTCGCTTCTTCATCACCGACCCGGTATTTGCCGAGCGCGCCTCCCCGGTGCAATGGGCAGGGCCGCAACGTTTTCATGCCCCACCACTTGGGCTGGACGAGTTGCCGCCGTTGGCTGCGGTAATTCTGTCCCATGATCACTTCGACCACCTGGACGAGCAGGCGATTCGTCGGCTTGCCCCGCGTACCGGGCTTTTCCTGGCCCCGCTTGGCGTGGGTGACCGGTTGATCGAATGGGGCGTTGCCCCTGACAAGGTACGTCAGCTGGATTGGTGGCAGGAGACCGAGGTCGACGGCGTGCGTTTCGTCGCGACCCCGGCGCAGCATTTTTCTGGGCGTGGTCTGTTCGACAGCAATCAGACCTTGTGGGCGTCGTGGGTGATCATTGATGAACAGCTGAGGGTGTTCTTCAGCGGCGATACTGGGTACTTCGATGGCTTCAGGCAAGTTGGCGAACGCTTCGGGCCTTTCGACCTGACCCTGATCGAAACCGGGGCCTATAACGTCGCCTGGCCGAACGTGCACATGCAGCCAGAGCAGAGCCTGCAGGCACACCTGGACCTGCGCGGGCGCTGGTTGCTGCCGATTCACAACGGCACGTTCGACTTGTCCATCCATGGCTGGCAGGAGCCGTTCGAGCGCATTCTGGCGCTGAGTGCGCAAGCGCAGGTGCGGCTAAGCACGCCGCAAATGGGCGAGCGGGTCAGCCTGGACTCGCCCCATGCCGGGCAGAACTGGTGGCAACCAAGGCCTGCGCAAGAGCACAGGCGGGCGGCCGAGCGTGCAGTGGCGGTGCGCTAAGGGTCATTTACCAGGGGCTTGCCGACGCGGGGAGGGCGGCGCCTGGTCGTCCAGCAGCCGCGAAGGCGGCTTGCCGCTGTCACTGCGCACTTGCGCATGGCTGATCAGCGCAAAGATGAAGCTGCCACCAATGATGTTGCCGGCCAAGGTCGGCAGGGCGAACTCCATCAAGAAGCTGCGCCAGGTCTCTTCACCGGCCCAGACCAGGTAGGACACCTCCACCGAACCGACGACGATATGGGTGAAGTCACCCAAGGCCATGAAGTACGTGATCATCAGGATGATCCAGATCTTGGCGTGCTCCATCGACGGAATCATCCAGACCATGGTGGCGATCATCCAGCCCGAGACGATGCCTTTGGCGAACATCTGGCTGATGTCGTTCTTCATTACCTTGCGGCCGACCTCAAGGAAGGCCACATCAGTCTTGCTGTCGAAGATCGGCAGCTCCAGCATGACCCAGGCCACCAGCAAGGTGCCCGCCAGGTTGCCGAGCAGTACCACGCTCCAGAGGCGCAGCAGGCGACCGAGGTTTGCCAGCGTGGGCGTGGTCATCACTGGCAGCACGGCGGTCAGCGTGTTCTCGGTGAACAGTTGCTGGCGGGCGAGGATTACCGCAAGGAAACCGGCACTGTAGCCGATGCTTGCGATTACCTGGGCGCTGTCGCCTTCCGGCAGGCGGGCATAGAACAACCCCATGGCCATGAGCGAAAGCCCCATGGACAACCCTGCAGCCAGCGCCGACCACCACAGTGCTGCGAGGGTGCGTTCCAGTTCCTGGTCGCCTTGGGCGCGAATGATCTCGTGTAGCACCGCTGCCCGTGGCGGCTGGTTATGGCTGACTTCCTGCTCTTCGTCTGCCGACAGGCCTGGCGTTTTCTCGCTTTGCGCATCGCTCATGATTGCCACGCTCCGTGGGGTGTTTATCTACAGATCGGTTGCGCCTTCATTAGTTGCGGGCAGGGGTAAAACGCGATTGGAAAGTTTTTTCAGATCAAGGTGTTGACTCTGATTTCAAAGCGCGTATTATTCGCCTCCTCGCAGCGATGAACGCTTCGGGGCAAGCGGTAAGATGTTGAAGTTAAAGGCTTTCGAAAGAAAGCAGCAGTTAAAAAACTTCAAAATAAACGCTTGACAGCAAATGAGGAAAGCGTAGAATGCACGCCTCGGTTGAGACGAAAAGCTCTTAACCAACCGCTCTTTAACAAATTGAATCAAG
>NZ_JANIAG010000321.1:0-2527 GCF_028682155.1 Pseudomonas sp. 39004 | reverse complement strand
CCCCGCAGATCCAAGCCCTGACCCGCGCCAGCCGCGCGTTCTATGAAGCGCCGCCACCAGGCTTCTGCGAACACCCCCTGCTTGAACCGCGCGGCTGCCTCTATGTCGCCAGCGTCGAGCAACGGCAACTGCTCGAACAGGCCCACGCCCAGAACTTGGCCAACGGCACCGACGTCAGCCTGCTCGACCGCGATGCGGCCCTGGCCCTGGTGCCGAGCTTGCGCGCTGAAGTGCTGGCGGGCGCGGTGCTGGAGCCGGGCGCCATGGACCTGGACGTGCACGCGCTGCACCAGGGTTTTTTGCGCGGCTATCGCGCTGCCGGCGGCGAGCTGCGCTGCAATGCCGAGTTGGCTCAGGCCTGCTACCTCAACGGGGTATGGCAGGTGCAACTGAGCGATGGCAGCCCTCTCCAGGCACGTCGACTGGTCAATGCCGCCGGTGCCTGGGCCGACCGTGTCGCCGAGCAGTGCGGCGTGGGCGCCATCGGCCTGCAACCGTGCCGGCGCAGCGCCTTTACCTTCCCAGGCCCGGCAGACCAGGACTTCGCCCGCTGGCCGGCGGTGATCGGCGTTGACGAGAGCTTCTACTTCAAGCCCGACGCCGGCCAACTGCTTGGCTCGCCGGCCAACGCCGACCCGGTCGAACCCCAGGACGCTGCGCCCGAGGAGCTCGATGTGGCACTGGGCATCTACAACATCGAAGCCATGACCACGCTAAGCATCCGCCGCCCGAGCCACAGCTGGGCCGGGTTGCGCTCGTTCGTTGCCGATGGCGACCTGGTGATCGGTTTCGATGCGCGCAGCCCCGCGTTCTTCTGGCTGGCGGCACAAGGTGGCTATGGCATCCAGTCGGCCGCAGGGGCTTCACGCCTGGCGGCCGACCTGCTGCTCGGTCAGCCGTTGTGCCCTAGCCTTGTCAGCCAGGGGGTGGCGCCCGAGCGCTTGTCCCCGGCACGTTTCCAACAACCTTGATAGGAGCTTCTCATGAGCAATGACATCCAGCGTTTCCCCAGCAGCTTGCCGTTTCCGTTTTCGCGTGCGGTAAAAGCGGGCGGTTTTCTGTTCCTGTCCGGGCAGGTGCCGATGAGTGCCGGCGGCGAAGTGGTGCGGGGTGATATTCAGACCCAGACCCGCGCGGCCTGCGAGCGCATCGGCGAAAGCCTGGCGGCCTGTGGGGCGAATTTCGACCAGGTGGTGAAGGCCACGGTGTGGCTTTCGGACATGAGCCACTTTGCCGGTTTCAACGAGGTTTACAAAGAGTTCTTCGGCGCCGCATTGCCTGTGCGCTCGACGGTGGCCTCGGCGTTGGCGCTGGGGGTCGATGTAGAAATCGAAGTGCAGGCGTTTATCGGGGACTGACAGGCCGCCCTGGCAAGGCCGTTTCTACACAGGAATGCGTGGCGCTCAAACACACCTAACAACAATAAATACAGAGGTTCACATGCAAGAGCAGCTGAAAATCGCCGGCGCCTTTGTCGGCGTGATCGTAGGGGCGGGCTTTGCTTCGGGGCGGGAACTGCTGTTGTTCTTTGTCGATTTCGGGGTCTGGGGGTTGGTTGGCGCGATGGTCAGCGCCGCCTTGTTCACCTTCCTCGGCATGGCCCTGGCGGGGTTGGGCAACCGCCAGCGGGCGACATCGCACAAAGACGTGATCCAGGCCATCTGTGGCCGTCACCTGGGCCTGTTCGTCGATTGGCTGATCACCTTCTTCATGTTCGCCGTCACCGTGGTCATGCTGGCCGGTGGCGGTGCTTTGCTGGAGCAGCAGTTCGGCATCCCGGCATTGACCGGCAGTGTGCTGGTAACGCTTGTGGTGGTGGGCATCGTGTGCCTGGACGTGCGCAAGGTGATCCTGGCCATCGGCGCGATCACGCCGTTGCTGATTCTGGTGGCTTCGGCGATTGCACTGTATGCCGTGTTCACCCGTGAACAGAGTTTCGCCGACCTCGACCACCTGGCCAGCCAGCAGCAGGCAGGCACGCGCCATTGGCTGCTGGGCGCGTTTCTGTATGTGTCCTACAACATCGTTGCCGGTGCGCCGATCCTGGCCATTCTGGGGGGGTCGGCCAAAGGCGAAAAGTCGGCGGTGTGGGGTGGCTTGCTGGGGGGCGCGGCGCTGGGCGGCTTGATGCTGGTGATGAGCGCCGGGCTGTTGTCACGCCTGGACAGTGTCGCCGACCTGCCGATGCCGATGCTGTCGATCGCCAATGAGGTGTCGCCGGTGTTGGGGGTGGTGATGTGCCTGATCATCTTCGGCATGATCGTCAACACGGCGGTGGGGACGATGTTCTCGTTCCTGTCGCGGCTGTTGCCGGCGGGTACGGCGAAGTTCCGCTGGGGCTCGGTGGTGACCGGGGTGGTGGCGTTCGGCTGCAGCCTGGTGGGGTTCATCAGCTTGGTGGGCGAGGTGTATCCGCTGTTTGGGTACCTGGGGTTTGTGCTGATGGCGGCGGTGTTGGTGGCTTGGGTGCGGCGGGGTCGGGCTGGGAAGGTGGTGGCGGTGGTGTAGGGGGGCTGCTTTGCAGCCC
>NZ_JANIAG010000320.1:0-2589 GCF_028682155.1 Pseudomonas sp. 39004 | reverse complement strand
TCTTCCGATCTCAACAACATAGATTCAAAATAGTGGCAACTTCGATGTCGCTATTCGCCTGGCATGGAACTCGCTTTTGTGTGTTCGTGTTTTGTATACAAGTTGAGCAAAACATAAATACACAAGAACTCGCGACGCCGACCAAAACTCGGCCGCCGCGCCCAGAACCCAGTGATGCCAACGCTGCACCGACGAGATGGCGAGCCCGTGCGCATTGCCCGCTCATCGCAGTCCACGTGCATCAGGAGCCTGCCGGAATGAGTACCAGCCTCAACCTTGCCCCTGAACTTTCCGTCGCCAGCAGCAACCCCGCGTCCACCCTTGCCGGGCCTGCGCCAGCACTCGACCTGAGCCCGCGCCTGCACAACCGCGACCTTGCCCCGACACGCCTCGAAGGCCGGCGCTGGGGCGGTTACAGCATCTTCGCGTTATGGACCAACGATGTGCACAACATCGCCAACTACTCCTTCGCCATGGGGCTGTTCGCCCTGGGGCTGGGCGGCTGGCAGATTCTCTTGTCGCTGGGCATCGGCGCGGCGCTGGTGTACTTCTTCATGAACCTGTCCGGCTACATGGGGCAGAAGACCGGCGTACCGTTCCCGGTCATCAGCCGCATCGCTTTCGGTATCCACGGCGCGCAGATACCGGCGCTGATCCGCGCAGTCATCGCCATTGCCTGGTTCGGTATCCAGACCTACCTGGCCTCGGTGGTGCTGCGCGTGCTGCTTACGGCCGTGTGGCCGCAACTGGCCGTGTACGACCATGACAGCATCCTTGGCCTGTCGAGCCTGGGCTGGGTGTGCTTCGTGGCGATCTGGCTGGTGCAGCTGGTGATCCTCGCCTACGGCATGGAGATGGTGCGCCGCTACGAGGCCTTTGCCGGCCCGGTGATTCTGCTGACCGTGGCCAGCCTGGCGGTGTTCATGTACTTCAAGGCCGACGCGCGCATCGCCTGGTCGGTGGCAGCGCCCCTGACCGGCTACGAGATGTGGCGCAACATCTTTGCGGGCGGTGCGCTGTGGTTGGCGATCTACGGTACTCTGGTGCTCAACTTCTGCGACTTCGCGCGATCTTCGCCGTGCCGCAAGACCATCCGCGTCGGTAACTTCTGGGGCCTGCCGGTGAACATCCTGGTGTTCGCGATGATCACCGTGGTGCTGTGCGGCGCGCAGTTCCAGATCAACGGCCAGATCATCGACAGCCCGACCCAGATCGTCGCCAGCATCCCCAGCACACCGTTCCTGGTATTGGGCTGCCTGGCCTTCCTGATCGTCACGGTGGCGGTGAACATCATGGCCAACTTCGTCGCCCCGGCCTTCGTGCTCAGCAACTTGGCACCCCGCCACCTGAACTTCCGCCGTGCCGGCCTGATCAGCGCCACCCTTGCGGTGCTGATCCTGCCCTGGAACCTGTACAACAGCCCGCTGGTGATCGTGTACTTCCTGTCGGGCCTGGGTGCCCTGCTCGGCCCGCTGTACGGGGTGATCATGGCCGACTACTGGTTGCTGCGCAAAGGCTGCATCAACGTGCCGCAGTTGTACAGCGAAGATCCGGCCGGCGCCTACCACTACACCAAGGGCATCAACCTGCGCGCCGTGGCCGCCTTCGTGCCAGCCGCACTGCTGGCCATCGTCCTTGCCCTGGTGCCCAACTTCCACAGCGTGGCGCCGTTCTCCTGGTTGATCGGTGCCGGTATCGCTGCCGCCGTCTATTTGCTGATCGCGCCACGCAACCGCCATTACCTGGATGTCAGCGGCGAGTGCATCGCCGTCGACCACAGCAGCCACTGATCAGGGAGAACCGTCCATGCGTATTCTGATTGCCAACGTCAACACCACTGAAGCCATCACCGAGGCCATCGCAGAGCAGGCACGCGCCGTTGCCGCGCCGGGTACCGAGATCATCGGGCTGACCCCACGGTTTGGTGCCGAGTCGGTGGAGGGCAACTTCGAAAGTTACCTGGCCGCCATCGCGGTGATGGACCGGGTGCTGGCCTACGAGGGCCCCTACGATGCAGTGATCCAGGCCGGCTACGGCGAGCACGGCCGCGAAGGCCTGCAGGAGCTGTTGAACGTGCCCGTGGTGGACATCACCGATGCAGCCGCCAGCACTGCCCTGTACCTGGGCCATGCCTACTCGGTGGTGACCACCCTGGACCGCACCGTGCCGCTGATCGAGGACCGCTTGAAGCTCTCTGGGCTGTATGACCGCTGCGCCTCGGTGCGCGCCAGTGGCCTGGCGGTGCTTGAGCTTGAAGCCGACCCGCAGCGTGCTGTCGAGGCCATTGTCGAACAGGCCGAGCGCGCCGTGCGGGAGGACAAGGCCGAGGTCATCTGCCTGGGTTGCGGTGGCATGGCCGGGCTGGATGAGCAGATTCGCCAGCGTACCGGTGTGCCGGTGGTCGATGGTGTGAGTGCAGCGGTGACCATTGCCGAATCGCTGGTGCGCATGGGCTTGAGTACCTCCAAGGTACGCACCTATGCCACGCCGAGGGTGAAGAAGGTGGTGGGGTGGCCGATGCGCTTAGGGCGGTAAGGGGGCTTCGTCAAGAGCGGCCACTTCGCGGGGCAAGCCCGCTCCCACAGATTC
>NZ_JANIAG010000032.1:0-41268 GCF_028682155.1 Pseudomonas sp. 39004 | reverse complement strand
GATCTGTAGGCACCAGTACCGCCACCTGGCGGCCGCTGTGCACGGCGATGAAGGCGGCGCGCATGGCCACTTCGGTCTTGCCGAAGCCCACGTCGCCACACACCAGGCGGTCCATTGGCTTGGCCGCGAGCATGTCGGCGCGCACGGCTTCGATGGCGTTTTGCTGGTCGGGGGTTTCCTCGAAGGGGAAGCCGGCACTGAAGGTGGCGTAGTCGGCGGCCGGGTCGGCGAAGGCATAGCCTTTGCGGGCGGCGCGGCGGGCGTAGATGTCGAGCAGTTCGGCAGCGACATCGCGCACCTGTTCGGCGGCCTTGCGCTTGGCCTTCTGCCAGGCCTCGGAGCCGAGCCGGTGCAGCGGCGCCAGGGCGTCGTCGCTGCCGGTGTAGCGGGCAATCAGGTGCAGGTTGGCCACCGGCACGTAAAGCTTGGCGTTCTCGGCGTATTCCAGGGTGAGGAACTCGGCGGCCTGGCCGTCGATCTCCAGGGTCGCCAGGCCCAGGTAGCGGCCCACGCCATGGTCGATGTGCACCACCGGCGCGCCTTCGCGCAGCTCGGTGAGGTTCTTGATCACGGCATCGTTGGCGGCTTCGCCACGTTTGTCGCGGCGCCGGCGCTGCATCACGCGCTGGCCGAACAACGGGCTCTCGGCCACCAGGGCGAGGGCCGGGTCGTCCAGCACCAGGCCCTCATCAAGCGGGGCAACGGTGATCGCCAGGCGCTCGGAGCCGGTGATGAAGTCGGTCCAGCCTTCGACGGTGTGGGGGCGCAGCTTGAGGCGATCGAGCAGTTCCAGCAGCACTTCGCGACGGCCCGCCGATTCGGCAGTGAACAGTACCCGCCCGGGGAACTGGTCGAGGAACCCGGCCAGCGCGGCCAGCGGCTGGTTGGCCTTGGCCTCGATGGCAAGGTCCGGCAGGGCGCGTGCCGGGAAGCGCTCACGGCCGACGCCCGGGTCGACGTCTTCGGCGCTGACCACCACCCGCGGCCATTGCTTGAGCTGGGCGAAACAGTCTTCGACCGGCAGGAACAGTTCGGCAGGCGGCAGCAATGGCCGACTCAGGTCGCCACGGCGGTCTTCGTAGCGCCCGCGCACGTCGTTCCAGAAGTGCTCGGCCGCCTGCTCGACACCGGGCAGGGAAAACACCTGGGTATCGCTGGGCAGGTAGTCGAACAGGGTCGAAGTTTCTTCGAAGAACAGCGGCAAGTAGTACTCGATGCCGGCCGGGATGATGCCGCTGGCCAGGTCCTGGAAGATCGCGCTGCGGCGGAAATCGACGTCGAAGCGCTCCCGGAAGCGGGCCTTGAAGCGGGTCACTTCCTCTTTCTGCATCGGGAACTCGCGCGCCGGCAGCAGGCGCACCGAGTCGACCTTGTCGATCGAACGCTGGGTCTCGGGGTCGAAGGTGCGCAGCGTTTCGATCTCGTCATCGAACAGGTCGATGCGGTAGGGCAGTTTGCTGCCCATGGGGTACAGGTCGATGAGGGCGCCGCGCACGGCGAACTCGCCATGCTCGTACACCGTGTCGACGCAGCGGTAGCCGCTGGCTTCGAGGCGCGTGCGCATCTGCTCGACGTCGATGGTCTGGCCGATGTCCAGCACCAGGCTGCTGCCCAGCAGGAAGCGGGTCGGCGCCAGGCGATGCAGGGCGGTGGTGATCGGCACCACCAGGATGCCGTGGCTCAGCTCCGGCAGCCGGTACAGGCTGGCAATACGCTGGGAGATGATGTCCTGGTGTGGCGAGAACAGGTCGTAGGGCAGGGTTTCCCAATCGGGGAAGGGCAGCACCGGCAAGTCTGGGGCAAAGAAGCGCAGCTCCTGTTCCAGACGGTCGGCGGCCTGGCTGTCTGCCGTCAGCAGCAGGGTAAAGCGGCCAGCGCTGCTGGCGGCTTCGGCAATGGCAAGGCTGAGGGCGGCACCGGGCAGGTTGCCCCAGGTTTGTTTGCCGGCCGTGGCCGACAGTTGCGGTAGGCGCAGAACTGACACGGGAGATTGCACTCCAAGCGTTGCGGCAAAGAGACCGATTGTACCGGTGCCGGTGCCCGCTGTCAGGCTCCAAAGGCCATGAACACTGGCTCTGGCTGCCGCGACAGGCGCTCATTGCCCGTTCCGCGTTGGGGCGTCATAATGTAGCCCCTTTTTTCTGTCCCTACATGTGGAAGGTTCCCGTGACTCAGAAGCCCGACCAGTGTCTTGGTGAGTGGATTGATCGTGAAGCGTTGGCTGAAGCGATGATCCCGCTTATCGGTCAGCTCTACCGCAACAACAACGTGGTGAGCTCGATTTATGGCCGCAGCCTGATCAACCGTTCGGTTATCTCGATCCTCAAAGCACACCGCTTTGCGCGTCATCGTCAGGCCGACGAGACCGAACTGTCTGTCCACGAGACGTTCCCCCTGCTCAAGGCCATGAGCGAGCTGAAACTGGGCGCCGCTTCGGTCGACCTGGGCAAGCTGGCCAACAAGTTCAAGCTAGAAGGCAACGGCCGCAGCGCCGAGCAGTTCGTGCGTGAAGAACTGGCCGACGTGGTTGGCCAGCAGAACGCTTCGGCGCGTAAAGGCACCGACGTCGTGCTGTACGGTTTCGGCCGTATCGGCCGCCTGCTGGCGCGCATCCTGATCGAGAAGACCGGTGGTGGCGACGGCCTGCGTCTGCGTGCCATCGTCGTGCGCAAAGGCGCCGAGAACGACCTGGTCAAGCGTGCCAGCCTGCTGCGCCGTGACTCGGTGCACGGCCCGTTCGATGGCACCATCACCATCGACGAAGCCAACAACACCATCACCGCCAACGGCAACCTGATCCAGGTTATCTACGCCAAGAGCCCGAGCGAAGTCGACTACACCCAGTACGGTATCGACAACGCGCTGATCGTCGACAACACCGGCGTATGGCGTGATGCCGACGGCCTGGGCCAGCACCTGGCCTGCCCGGGCGCTGCCCGCGTGATCCTCACCGCACCTGGCAAGGGCGCGCTGAAGAACATCGTGCACGGCATCAACCACGGCGAAATCGCTGCTGATGACAAGATCATCTCGGCCGCCTCCTGCACCACCAACGCCATCGTGCCGGTGCTGAAGGCTGTCAACGACCAGTACGGCATCATCAATGGTCACGTCGAAACCGTTCACTCGTTCACCAACGACCAGAACCTGATCGACAACTTCCACAAGGGCAGCCGCCGTGGCCGCGCCGCGCCGCTGAACATGGTCATCACCGAGACCGGCGCCGCCACTGCTGCCGCCAAGGCGCTGCCAGTGCTCAAAGGCAAGCTGACCGGCAACGCCATTCGCGTGCCGACGCCGAACGTCTCGATGGCCATCCTGAACCTGAACCTGGAAAAGGCTACCACCCGCGAAGAGATCAACGAGTACCTGCGCCAGACGGCCATGCACTCGGACCTGCACAAGCAGATCGACTACGTCAGCTCGCAGGAAGTGGTTTCCACCGACTTCGTCGGTTCGCGCCACGCCGGTGTGGTTGATGCCGAAGCCACCATCTGCAACGACAACCGCGTTGTGCTGTACGTCTGGTACGACAACGAGTTCGGTTACAGCTGCCAGGTGGTTCGCGTGATGGAAGACATGGCCGGTGTGAACCCGCCAGCGTTTCCGCGCTGATTCGCTTGTAAGGCAATGAAAAAACGGGAACCTTCGGGTTCCCGTTTTTTTGTCCTGACTATTGTGTTGTCCGGGCTGCCTCTTCGCGGGGCAAGCCCGCTCCTACAGGATGAGTGACATCCTCAAGGTTGAGGGTTTTTCTGTGGGAGCGGGCTTGCCCCGCGAAGAGGCCGGCCCGGATAGTCGAGTAAGCGAATGTGCGTACAGTTCTTCTCCTGGCATTGATGCTCCTCACCGCCTGCAACCAAGGCCCGACCCTGGAGCGCCTGGGTGGCCCGACCATGGGCAGCAGCTACAGCATCCAGTACGTGCGCGAGCCCGCAGGCCCGCCCCCGGTCCAGGTGCAGGCGGCTGTCGAGGCAATCCTGCAGGAGATCGACCTGCACTATTCGACCTATCGCAGCGATTCCACCGTCAGCCAGTTCAACCAGCTCGCGGCCAATCAGTGCCTGGCGCTGCCGCGCGACATGCTCGGCCTGGTCCGTTTCGGCCAGCACCTGGCTGTGCAAAGTGCCGGCGCCTTCGACCTCACTGTCGAGCCCTTGCTCGACCTCTGGGGCTTCGGCCCCCAGGCCCGTCACGAGCAGGTGCCCGACCCGCAGGCCCTGGCCCAGGTGCGCCTGCGCGTGGGCTACCAGCACCTGCGTATCGAAGGCCAGGCGCTGTGCAAGGACGCCCCCGTCGAACTGGATTTCAACAGTATCGCCGCCGGCCACGCCGTCGACCTGATCGCCGAGCGCCTGCGCGCCATGGGTATTACCAGCTTCATCGCCGAAGCCACTGGCGAGCTCAAGGCCGTTGGCCGCAAACCCGATGGCAGCGCCTGGCGCATCGCCCTGGAGCTGCCCCGTGAAGACCGCCAGATCGCCCGCCAGGTCATCCCGGTCGATGGCCTTTCGGTATCGACCTCGGGTGACTATCGCCATTATTTCGAGGAGAATGGCCGGCGCTATTCGCACACCTTCGATGCCCGCCTCGGGCGCCCGGTCGCGCACGACCTGGCCGCCGTCACCGTGCTCGATGCCTCGGCGCTGCAGGCCGATGGCTACTCGACCCTGCTACTGATCCTCGGGCCGGAGCGCGGCTGGGATTTCGCCATCAGCCATGACCTTGCCGCTGTGCTGGTGACTCGGGCCGAGGGTGGCTTCGTCTCCCGAACCACCCCTGCGTTCGAGCGGGCAATGAAAGGCGAGTGAAAGCGCAAGGATGGATGATCGCCAGGGAATCGGTGAACCACATGTAGTGCAGGCAAAATTGGCCTACGACGCGACCAAGGGTTAATGTGCGCGGCGTTCACGCTTGATTAGACTGCAACCGAATTTTCTCATGGCGCCCCGGCGACATGATCGCGCCCCGCGAGCCACCGTGACTCGCGGGCCAGTTCTGAAGGAGTACGCATGGCTGTCTACAACTACGACGTAGTGGTGCTGGGTTCCGGCCCGGCCGGAGAAGGCGCGGCAATGAACGCCGCCAAAGCAGGGCGCAAGGTGGCGATGGTCGACAGCCGTCGCCAGGTTGGCGGCAACTGCACCCACTTGGGCACCATCCCGTCCAAGGCACTGCGTCACTCGGTGCGGCAGATCATGCAGTTCAACACCAACCCGATGTTCCGTGCCATCGGCGAGCCGCGCTGGTTCTCCTTCCCGGACGTGCTCAAGAGCGCCGAAAAGGTCATTTCCAAGCAGGTCGCCTCGCGCACCGGCTACTACGCACGCAACCGTGTCGACCTGTTCTTCGGCACCGGCAGCTTCGCTGACGAGCAGACCGTCGAAGTGGTCTGCCCCAACGGTGTGGTGGAAAAACTCAACGCCAAGCACATCATCATCGCCACCGGCTCGCGCCCTTATCGCCCGGCCGACATCGACTTCCATCACCCGCGCGTCTACGACAGCGACACCATCCTCAGCCTCAGCCACACCCCGCGCAAACTGATCGTCTACGGCGCCGGCGTGATCGGCTGCGAGTACGCTTCGATCTTCAGCGGCTTGGGCGTGCTGGTCGAGCTGGTCGATAACCGTGGCCAGTTGCTGAGCTTCCTGGATTCGGAAATTTCCCAGGCGTTGAGCTACCACTTCAGCAACAACAACATCACCGTACGCCACAACGAGGAGTACGAGCGGGTCGAAGGCCTGGACAATGGTGTGGTCCTGCACCTGAAGTCGGGCAAGAAGATCAAGGCCGACGCCTTGCTGTGGTGCAACGGCCGTACCGGCAACACCGACAAGCTGGGCCTGGAAAACATCGGCATCAAGGTCAACAGCCGTGGCCAGATCGAGGTCGACGAGGCCTACCGCACGACCGTGCCGAACATCTACGGCGCCGGTGATGTGATCGGCTGGCCGAGCCTGGCCAGTGCCGCCCACGACCAGGGCCGTTCGGCTGCCGGCAGCATCGTCGACAATGGCAGCTGGCGCTTCGTCAATGACGTGCCGACCGGCATCTACACCATTCCGGAGATCAGCTCGATCGGCAAGAACGAGCAAGAGCTGACCCAGGCCAAGGTGCCGTACGAAGTGGGCAAGGCCTTCTTCAAAGGCATGGCGCGTGCGCAGATCGCCGGGGAGCCGCAGGGCATGCTGAAGATTCTGTTCCACCGTGAAACCCTGGAAATCCTCGGCGTGCACTGTTTCGGCTACCAAGCTTCGGAAATCGTCCACATCGGCCAGGCCATCATGAACCAGCCGGGTGAGCTGAATAACCTGAAGTACTTCGTCAACACCACCTTCAACTACCCGACCATGGCCGAAGCTTATCGGGTAGCTGCCTACGACGGCCTGAACCGGCTTTTTTAAGCGGCTCCGGCCGGTGGCCTGAGCCGGTCGGGGAGACCGATTTCAGCCCTACCCGAGGGTGGTCTTGGCCAAACCGGGAAAGTCTGTAATCAGGCTGTCCACGCCAAAATCAGCGAGCCGGCGCATCAGTGCCGGTTCGTTGACTGTCCACACCGACACGTGCAACCCCTGGCCCTGTGCCTTGAGCAGGCGCTCGGGGGTGCACAGTGTCCAGTTCAATGCCAGCAGCTCGCAGCCGTAGTTCTGCGCGACCTTCAGTGGGTCGAGCCAGGCGTATTCGGCCACCAGCCCGCGCGCCACGTCCGGCACCAGCTCCAGCGCAGCACCCAGCACTTCGCGTGAGCTCGAGGTGATGGTGACTTTGTCCAGCAGGCCGTATTGCTGGGCCAGTTCACGAATCGCCAGCACCGTGCTGGCAGCGCGGGTGCGCGAGGCGCTCTTGACCTCCAGCTGCCAATGCTCGAAGGCGCATTTTTCGAACAGTTCTTCCAGTTTCGGGATGGGGCAGGGCTGCACCCAGCCCGGGCCGCCCTTGCGCGCGTCGATCCTGGTGAGGTCGGCCGCCGGCTGCTCGACCACCTTGCCGCGACGGCCGGTGGTGCGTTTGAGGGTCGGGTCGTGGATCACCATCAGTTCGTTGTCGGCCGACAGGTGCAGGTCCAGCTCGCAGCGATTGACGCCGTGGGACAGGCATTGGCGGAAGCTGTTCAGGGTGTTTTCGGGGGCTTCGCCCTTGGCGCCGCGATGGCCGTAGATCAGGGTCACGTTCGTTCCTTCAATTCAAAGGGAAAGGCTCAGGAAGCAGGGTCGTTCTGTTCCAGCTGCTGGCGCCGTTGCTGTTGCTGGCGCTGCAGGATGTAACGGGCCAGCAGTTGGCGCTGGGCGTCGGTCATGTCGATGAATTCGGTGCCGACCTCGAAGCTGCCGTCCGGGCGCGGGTCGCAGTGGCTGACCTTGCCGCGCAGCAGCAGGCCGTGGGCGCGGGGCATCAGCACCATCTTCACCTTGACCCGGGTGCCAGGGGCGATGGGCTGGGCCTGGCTGGACTCGATGCCGCCTTCGGAGATGACCACTGCCTGCGGCTGGCCGATTTCGCCGATGAGGGTCTGCGCGACCACGGCGCTGAGCAGGTCGAGGCGTTTGCTCTGCGCCCGCAGAAACGCCGCAAGGGTGCGGTCCTTGTCACTCAACTGGCGCAGCAGGTGCTGGGCTTCGAAGTCGGACAGGTGCAGTTCGCTGAGCAGGTTGAACAGCGGTGAATCATCCTGCAACACTTCTGGCTCAAGGGCTTCGGCCGCACTCAAGGGGCTGATTTGAAGTGCGATCTGATCTTCGATGCGGTAGTATTCGCGGCGATCTTCTTCGTCTAATGTCGTCATGGCGAACCCATGGTAGCGGCGGTGGTCCGAGTGTAAAGCCGCCGTAAGCGCCTCGCCACAAGGACGTTCCCTTTCATCCGAACAAGCCCCGACATGTTCAGACCTCTTTTCGCATTTATCGGCACGCGTTATACCCGTGCCAAACGTCGCAATCACTTCGTCTCGTTCATTTCCCTGACCTCGATGATCGGCCTCGCCCTGGGCGTGGTGGTGATGATCGTGGTGCTCTCGGTCATGAACGGCTTCGACCACGAGATGCGTACCCGCGTGCTGGGCATGATTCCCCATGCCACGCTCGAGAGCGGCCAGCCGCTTGACGACTGGCCTGCGCTTGCCCAACAAGTAAAGCAGAATCCGCAGGTGGTGGCGGTTGCGCCCTTCACCCAGATGCAGGGCCTGCTGACCCACGACGGCAAGGTGCAGAAGGTGCTGCTCAATGGCATCGACCCGGCGCGCGAACGCGAGGTGTCGATCATCGACAACTTCGTCCAGCAAGGCCGTCTCGACCAGCTGGCGCCGGGCGAGTGGGGCATCATGATCGGCGACAAGGCTGCGGCCAAGCTGGGTGTCGCCATCGGTGACAAGCTGACCTTCGTCGCGCCCGAGGTCAGCGTGACCCCGGCCGGCATGTTCCCGCGCATGAAGCGCTTCACCGTGGTCGGTACCTTCCACGTGGGCGCCGGCGAGATCGACGGTTACCTGGGCCTGACCAACATCAACGACCTGTCCCGCCTGCACCGCTGGAAGCCGAACCAGGTGCAGGGCCTGCGCCTGAAGTTCGACGACCTGTTCCAGGCGCCGCGCGTGGCCTGGGACATCGCCCAACACCTGGGTGACCAGGAGTTCTACAGCCGGGACTGGACCCGCACCCATGGCAACCTGTACCAGGCGATCCGCATGGAGAAGGCCATGATCGGCCTGCTGTTGCTGCTGATCGTGGCGGTGGCGGCGTTCAACATTATTTCCACCCTGGTAATGGTGGTCAACGACAAGCGCGGCGACATCGCGATCTTGCGCACCCTTGGCGCCACACCTGGGCAGATCATGGCCATCTTCATGGTGCAGGGTACGGTGATCGGGGTGATCGGCACCTTGATCGGCGCCGTGGTCGGCATCCTGGCAGCGCTCAACGTGAGCGCGGCGATTGCCGGCATCGAGACGCTGATCGGGCACAAGTTCCTCAACGCCGACGTCTATTTCATCGATTACCTGCCGTCGCAGATCATGGCCAATGACGTGTACATGGTCTGCGCCGCGGCGCTGGTCCTGAGTTTCTTCGCCACCCTGTACCCGGCCTGGCGTGCGGCCCGCACCCAGCCTGCAGAGGCGCTACGTTATGAGTGAGTCGCGCATGAGTGATAAAGCCGTTCTGAGTTGCCGCAACCTGGGCAAGTCCTACGACGAAGGCCCAGAGTCGGTACAGGTGCTGTCGGGCCTGCAGCTGGAGCTGCACCCGGGTGAGCGCGTGGCCATCGTCGGCAGCTCTGGCTCTGGCAAGAGCACCTTGCTCAACCTGCTTGGCGGCCTCGACACGCCCACCCAGGGCAGCGTCTGGCTGGCGGGTGAGGAACTGTCGGCCCTGGGTGAGCGTGCGCGTGGCCTGTTGCGCAACCGGGCACTGGGTTTCGTTTATCAGTTCCACCACCTGCTGCCGGAATTCACCGCGCTGGAAAACGTCTGCATGCCGCTGCTGATCGGCCGCACGCCAATCCCGGAAGCCCGTGAGCGCGCCGAGGCGCTGCTCAAGCGGGTCGGCCTGAGCCACCGGCTCACGCACAAGCCGGCCGAGCTGTCTGGCGGCGAGCGCCAGCGTGTGGCGATCGCCCGTGCACTGGTCAACCGCCCGGGCCTGGTGATGCTCGACGAGCCTACCGGCAACCTCGACCACCACACCGCCCAGGGTATTCAGGAATTGATGCAAGAGCTGTCCAGCGCCTCGCGCACGGCGTTCCTGGTGGTAACCCACGACCTCAACCTGGCGCGCCAGATGGACCGCGTGCTGAAACTCGACGACGGTCACCTGGTGGCGATCTGAGCCGCCTGCACGGGGTGGCCTGAGCCGCCCCGCAACTCTTTCATTGGGTGTTTTACATGTTCAGACCCTTGCCCTTGTTCATTGGTGCTCGCTACACCCGTGCCAAGCGCCGCAACCATTTCATCTCGTTCATCTCGATGACTTCGATGATCGGCCTGTCCCTGGGCGTGCTGGCGATGATCGTGGTGCTGTCGGTAATGAACGGCTTCCAGCGTGAAATGAGCTCGCGCATCCTTGGCCTGGTGCCGCATGCCAGCATCCTGGGCGTGCAGCCGCTGGACGACTGGCGCACGGTCGCCGATGCCGCGCTGAAAGATCCGGCGGTGATGGCCGCCGCGCCGATCACCGAGATGGAAGGCATGCTCTCGTACAAGGGCGCGATGCAGCCGATCCAGGTCAGTGGCATCGACCCGGCAGAGGAAGGCAAGGTCTCCATTGTCGGCCAGCATATTGTCCAGGGCCGTTTGCAAGACCTGCAGCCGGGTGAGTTCGGCGTGGTGATCGGTGAGCTGAGTGCGCGCCGTTTCCGCCTGAACACCGGTGACAAGCTGACCCTGATCGTGCCGGAAATCAGCAAGGCACCGGGTGGCATCACCCCGCGCATGCAGCGCCTGACCGTGGTCGGTATCTTCAAGGTCGGCGCCGAGCTGGATGGTTCGCAAGCCTACATTCACGTCGCCGATGCGGGTGAAATGCAGCGCTGGGCACCGGGCCAGGTGCAGGGCGTGCGGCTGAAACTGCATGATCTGTATGCGGCGCCGCAGGTGTCCAAGGCCATCGTCGCGGGCCTGGGTGATGCCTACCGCGCCGATGACTGGTCGCACACACAGGGCAGCCTGTTCAGCGCCATGAAGATGGAAAAAACCATGATCGGCCTGTTGCTGATGATGATCATCGCGGTCGCGGCATTCAACATCATTGCCACGTTGGTGATGGTGGTGAACGACAAGGGGCCGGATATCGCCATCCTGCGTACCTTGGGCGCCACGCCTGCGCAGATCATGGGCACGTTCATGGTGCAGGGTAGCTTGATCGGTGTGGTGGGGACGTTGATCGGGGGTGTGCTGGGGGTGATTGCCGCGTTCAATGTCAGTCAGATTGTGGGCTGGCTGGAGCGAGTCAGCGGCCAGCACATCTTCACTTCGGATGTGTACTTCATCAGCAGCCTACCTTCGGAGCTGCAATGGGGGGATGTGGCGATGATCTGTGCGGCCGGGTTGGTGATGAGCTTTTTGGCGACTATTTACCCGGCTTATCGGGCATCGCAGGTGCAGCCGGCGATTGGCTTGGCGGTTTGAGGGCTGTTTGAGCGTTTGGGGGCGCATTGCGCCCTCGGTCACCGACCTTCAGGCAGCTCGATCACAAAGCGCGTCCAGCCGTTTTCACTCGTCGCAGAAATGCTGCCGCCATGCGCTTGCACGATCGAGCGGGTAATCGCCAACCCTAATCCTGCATGCTCGCTACTGCCTTCCCGTCGCGCCGGGTCCACCCGGTAGAACCGATCGAACAAGCGTGGCAATGCAGCCGGTTCGATCGCAGCCCCGGTATTGGCCACGCATATCCGTGACCCCGGCCCCAATGTCACCTGTACCTGCCCACCCGGCGGGGTAAAGCGCAAGGCGTTGTCGAGCAGGTTGGACAGTGCCCGGCGCAGCATGTTGCGGTCCCCCTGCAGCAGCAATTGGCCTTCGCGCAACAGCCTTACATCAGAGTCTTCGGCCAGCGGGGCATAGAACTCCAGCAACGCATCCACATCCTCGTGCAAGGCCAGGGCAGCCTGCCCGGGCACCAGCAGGCCGTGGTCGGCTTTGGCCAGGTACAGCATGTCGTTGATCATCTGTGCCATCCATTGCAGTTCCTCCAGGTTGCCATGCAGCGCCTCGCGGTACTCTTCGAGGCTGCGCGGACGGGTGAGGGTGACCTGGGTGTGGGTCAGCAGGTTGGACAGCGGCGTGCGCAGTTCGTGGGCGATATCGGCCGAGAACGCCGACAGGCGCTGGAAGGCATCGTCCAGGCGTTGCAGCATGGCATTCACGGTGGTGGCCAGTTCGGCCAGTTCTTCCGGCATCTGCGCCACCGGCAAGCGGGTGGTCAACGAGCGTGCCGATACGCTGGCGGCGACCTGGCCCATCTGCCGCAGGGGCCGCAGCCCGCGGCGTACGGCCCAGGCACCGAGCAGCGCCGTAGCCAGGGCCGAGAGGCCGACGGTCAGCCAGATCAAGCGTTGCATGCCCTGCAGAAAATGTTGATGGTGGGTGATGTCGAGGTACAGCGTCAGCTGCGCGGATTGCGGGTCGGCCGGCTTCAGGGGCATGGCCAGGCTGCGGTAGTCGGTGCCGTCCGTGTGCAAGGTCGCAAGCCCGGAGGGCGGCGTGGTGTCGGGCAACTGCGTGCGGCTGTCGAACCACGGTGCGCCGTCTTTACCGCTGATGCGCAGGGCCAGGTCAGCCTGGTGGCTGAGCTCATCGCGCAGGGCAGGGAGCCGGGCCTCAAGCTCGGCGGGTGTGGCGACACCGGCGAGTTGCGTGCGAAACAGCGACAGGCGTGATTCGAGCAGTTGTTGGTCCAGCTCGATGAAGTGCTGTTCGCTGGCACGGTTGAACAGGATGCCGGCACCCAGCGAAACAGCAGCCGTGCAGGCCGCGAACAGCAGCGCCAGGCGGCTGCCGAGGGAACGCCTGCGCATCAATCCTGACGCTCCTCCAGTACATAACCCATGCCGCGCACCGTGTGGATCAGCTTGTTGGCGTGCGGGTCGTCGATCTTCAGGCGCAGGCGGCGAATCGCCACTTCGATGACATTGGTGTCGCTGTCGAAATTCATGTCCCAGACTTGCGAGGCAATCAGTGACTTGGGCAACACCTCGCCTTGGCGCCGCAGCAGCAGTTCGAGCAGGGCGAACTCTTTGGCGGTGAGGTCGATACGCTGGCCGGCACGCTCGGCACGGCGGCGGATCAGGTCCAGGCGCAGGTCGGCCAGGCTCAAGGTGGTGTCCAGGCTCGGGCTGGCGCCGCGGCGCAGCAGGCTGCGTACCCGCGCCAGCAGCTCGGAGAAGGCGAACGGCTTGACCAGGTAATCATCCGCGCCCAGTTCCAGGCCGTGCACGCGGTCCTCGACGGCATCGCGGGCGGTGAGGAACAGCACGGGTGTGTCCAGGCCGGCCTGGCGCACCGCTTGCAGAATCTGCCAGCCGTCGCGGCCAGGCAGCATGACATCGAGGATCAACAAGTCGTGATCGCCGCTTAGCGCCAGGTGCTGGCCGGTTTCGCCATCGGCCGCCAGTTCGGTGGCAAAGCCTGCTTCGCTAAGGCCTTGGCTGAGGTACTGGCCGGTGCGGGCCTGGTCTTCGACGATCAACAGTTTCATGCGGTGTCCACACTATCGGGAGGCAGCCCTGTGCGGGCGGTGTGATGACTGAAATGATACGTGACTATATCAAGGGTCGCCCAAGCGCCGCCCAAGCTGACAAAGTTGTAATCTTCCTGTCAGGTAGTTGCCAGCCGGCCTTTTCTAAAGTGGCCTTATCCCCGCTGTAAGCTTTGGAGTCATCATGAAACACCTGTTCATCGCCGCCGCCTTTGCCCTGGTAAGCCTGCCCGCCCTGGCAGACGGTGGCAAAAGCTTCGCCTTCGGCGAGCCGGCCCCGGCGGCCAAGGCTACCCGCACAGTCGAGGTCGTGCTCAAGGACATCGCGTTCGAGCCCAAGAGCCTGCACGCCAAAGCTGGCGAAACCGTGCGCTTTGTCTTGATCAACGAAGGCAAGTTGCCCCACGAGTTCAACCTGGGCGACAAGGCCATGCACGTCGAACATCAGAAGCAGATGATCGCCATGCAGGGCAAGCTGTTTACCGCAGGCATGCACCACGAGGGCATGGACCACGGCCAGATGGGCCACGCAGACCATGGCCATGACGCGGGCAACACCGTGCTGGTGCAACCGGGCCAGCGTGCCGAGCTGACCTGGACCTTCCGCCAGTCGGCGCCCATCGAGTTCGCCTGCAACGTGCCGGGGCACTACCAGGCCGGCATGGTCGGGCCGCTGACCATCGAGTGACTTGCCCTGCAAGGCGGGCGGTAAAAACGGTAGACTAGGAAGTATTTCGAACCTTCAGGTCAGTTTCCATGCATCCCGCCGCCGAACACTCCCCGCTGGGCAAGTCCAGCGAATACATCGCTACCTACTCCCCTGAGCTGCTGTTCCCGATCCCGCGTACTGCCAAGTGGGCCGAGCTGGGCGTCACTGCCCAGACCCTGCCGTGGCAGGGCGTGGACTACTGGAACTGCTTCGAGTTGTCGTGGCTGTTGCCCTCGGGCAAGCCGGTGGTAGCGATCGGTGAGTTCGCCATCCCTGCCGACTCGCCGAACATCATCGAGTCCAAGTCGTTCAAGTTGTACCTGAACTCGCTGAACCAGACGGTGTTCGCCGCGATTGGCGAGCTGCAGGCTTGCCTGGAGAAGGACTTGTCTGCAGCCGCTGGCAAGCCGGTCAGCGTCAAGGTTCGCACCTTGGCTGAAGTCGAGGCCCAGGGCGTGGTGGCGTTGCCGGGGCAGTGCATCGATGCGCTGGATGTGGCCATCAGCAACTATGAACAGCCGCAACCGGAGCTGCTGCGCTGCAACCCGGAGCACGTGGTGGAAGAAACCGTGCACAGCCATTTGCTCAAATCCAACTGCCCGGTCACCGGTCAGCCGGACTGGGGCAGCGTCGTGGTCGAGTACAAGGGCAGGGCGCTGGACCATGCCAGCCTGCTGACTTACCTGATCAGCTTCCGTCAGCATGCCGACTTCCACGAACAGTGCGTCGAGCGGATCTACCTGGACTTGAAGAACCTGCTGCAGCCCGAGCATTTGACGGTGTATGCGCGGTATGTGCGACGAGGGGGGCTGGATATCAACCCGTATCGCAGCATGGGGGCGATCAGCCCTGCGAACCTGCGGTTGGTTCGCCAGTAAGGCAGGTAAAAGGCCCCTGTGGGCGCGGATGAGCCCGCTCCCACAGGGGCCTTGCTGAATCAGATCCCCATGCTGTGCAGCGAGTTGGCAATGCTGCGCAGGGTAGCGGTCAAGTCGGGGTGATCAGCCTCGAAGCGTTCAATCGCCAGGTTCACGCCATCCACCAGGTTGTTGTCCGGCGTGGCTTCTTCAAGCTTCAGTTGCGCTTCTATCTGTCTGGCTTCCTCATGCAGGGCGGCCAGCTCTTCTTCCGAAAGCGGTACGTTCCGGTCCAGTTGCTCGCGCAAGCTGTTCAGACGCTCTTGCAATTCGCGGGCAGGCATTGGCTTTTCTCCATCAATGGCTTGGCAAGGCATGGACCTCAGCGAAGCGGCAAAGGTTCTGGCCTGCTTTCAATGTAATCCACTCGCAGCCGCTTTGCATGATCCGCATCAAAGGTGCTGTATCAGGGTTTTTCACCCTTGCGGCGCCGCTGGGCAATGTCCTGCAGACAGGTGTCCAATGCTTCGAGGTGATCGATCACCGAATGCACGCCCAGGCTGAACAGTTCGAGGGTGGCCTTGCCGCGGGCCAGGTCCCGCTCCTGTTGGCTCATGGCTTGCCAATGGCGGGAACTGAGGTCGCAATAAGGGCTGCAGGCGGCCAGGCCCACGGTCCACAACCCGGCGTTCAGGCCCGATTGCAACAGCGCCGGTTCGCCACTGACCAGTACGCAGCCATCCAGGTGCGCGCTGTCCAGCGCCATCAGTGCCTGCCAGCAGGCGTTCGGTGCCGGCCAGCGCACACCGTTAACCGAATGCCCCGGCAACCAGTCGGGCAGCACGTTGGCCAGGCGTTTGCCTTGCGTGGCACTCAGGTCGTCCAGCCAGATGCAGGGCACCTGGCGCTGGCGCAGGCTGGCCAGTGTTGCCAGGGCGCCGGGCGCGGGCAGCGGGTTGCCGTTCGCCCCCTGGACCAGGCAGCCACGCAGGCCGAACAGCACAGCAGTGAAGGCGGATGCATCGTGCATGGCAACTTCCCTGAAATAGTCCGCAGGCTATGCCGCCATTGTTACCGGGCGATGACGGTGCAACATACGTTCACAAAATCTTTAGGAAAAATGTGTAATGCTGGTGATCAGCCCGCAAGCCCTTATACTTGCGCCTTACCAGCAGCGCGCCAGGTGCGGCTGCGGCCAAGAAATTCGATGGAGAGACATCTATGCGTAGGATCGGTGCCGGTGTGATCGAGCGAGTCACCCAGGCCTGTGTCTGCGCCAGCTTGCTGCTGGCGCCCGTGGCGGCTACCCAGGCGGCCACCGAGGAGGACCCGTGGGAGGCGGTCAACCGACCGATCTTCAGGTTCAACGATACCGTCGACACCTATGCCCTCAAGCCATTGGCCAAGGGCTACGAGGCGGTGACGCCGCAATTTCTTGAAGACGGCATCCACAATGTCTTCCGCAACCTGGGCGACGTGACCAACCTGGTCAACAACGTGCTGCAGCTCAAGCCGCATGCGGCAGGGGTGGACACCGCACGCTTGATCGTCAACACCACGTTCGGCATCGGTGGCTTCTTCGACGTCGGCACCAAGATGGGCCTGCAGCGTAGCGACGAGGACTTTGGCCAGACCCTGGGTTACTGGGGTGTGGGCAGCGGCCCCTACGTGGTCATCCCGTTGCTGGGCCCAAGCACCGTGCGTGATGGCCTGGCCAAGTACCCCGACAGCTACACCAAGCCCTACCGCTATATCGACCATGTGCCGACGCGCAACTCGATCTTTGCACTGGACGTGATCGATACCCGCGCCAGCCTGCTGTCGGCGGAAAAATTGATTCAGGGCGACAAGTACATCTTCATTCGCAACGCCTACCTGCAGAACCGCGAGTTCAAGGTCAAGGACGGCGAAGTCGAAGACGACTTCTGATTCTTGAGCAAGGGGGCTGCCCTGCAGCCCCCGCGTCAATGCATGGCCAGGATGCGCAGGCCGAACTTCTGCTGCCCATCGGGCTGATCGGCAATCCACACCACCTCGGTGCTGGCGTGCAAGCCCTTGAGCGCCGGGTGATCGGAATCGATCCGCACCTCAAGCGTATCCCCCACCTGAAAGCGCTGCGGCGCCTGCACCTGCATGCCCCCGCTGGACAGGTCCAGGCACACCGCCGCAATCACCTGGCCTTCGTGCAGCAGGCTCACCTCGGTATCGATGCGCATGCGGATGAAATCGCGTTTTTCGCTGTGGTTGGAGGGCGTCTGAGGCATGCTGCATCCTTCCCTTTGGGTTGCACGGGTCGGCTTTCTTATAACTCCCGGTGATTTGGCCTGTAAAGAGCAGCGAGGTCGAACCTCGTACGCTTGAAACGCCTGGCGGATGGGAGTACCGTCTGCGCCTTACAGGGTAGTGCTGATAGTTGCCGGGCGGGTCTTCTTGTCCTACAACTCAAGTAGAGTGTTACCACAGAGTATTCCCGTAGCCGGCCGTCAGCTTTGCCGACACCGCTGCACCAACCCAAATCGGCGCCGTTCGCCCACATGCAGAAAACCAGTGCAACGCTGTTGATCATCGATGACGACGACGTGGTCCGTGCGAGCCTCGCCGCCTATCTTGAAGACAGTGGTTTCAGCGTCCTCCAGGCCGGTAATGGCCAGCAGGGGCTTCAGGTCTTCGAAGAACACCAGCCCGACCTCGTGATCTGCGATCTGCGCATGCCGCAGATGGGCGGGCTCGAACTGATCCGCCAGATCAGCGAGCGAGCGCCGCAATTGCCGGTGATCGTGGTGTCCGGTGCCGGTGTCATGAGCGATGCGGTCGAGGCCTTGCGCCTGGGCGCTGCCGACTACCTGATCAAGCCGCTGGAAGACCTTGCCGTGCTCGAGCATTCGGTGCGCCGGGCGCTCGACCGTTCGCGCCTGGTGCTGGAAAACCAGCGCTACCGCGACAAGCTCGAAGCGGCCAACCGTGAGCTCGAAGCCAGCCTGCACCTGCTGCAGGAGGACCAGACCGCCGGTCGGCAGGTGCAGATGAACATGCTGCCGGAAAGCCCCTGGGTAGCCGGCGAGTTCGCGTTCGAGCACCAGATCATCCCGTCGCTGTACCTGTCGGGTGACTTCGCCGACTACTTCCGTGTGGATGACCGACGCATCGCCTTCTACCTCGCTGATGTCTCCGGGCATGGCGCGTCGTCGGCCTTCGTCACGGTGCTGCTCAAGTTCATGACCACGCGCCTGTTGTTCGAATTCAAGCGCGGCAGCAAGATGCGCGAGTTCAAGCCTTCGCAAGTGCTCAGCCACATCAACCGCGGGCTGATCAACTGCAAGCTGGGCAAGCATGTGACCATGGTCGGCGGTGTCATCGACGAAGACACCGGCCTGTTGACCTATGCCGTGGGCGGCCACTTGCCGCTGCCGGTGCTGTACACCCCGGGCAATACCCGCTACCTGGAAGGCCGCGGCCTGCCGGTGGGGTTGTTCGACGAGGCCAGTTACCAGGACCTGGTGGTGGAGCTGCCGCCTGTGTTCAGCCTCAGCTTGATGTCCGATGGCATTCTGGACCTTTTGCCGGGTGACACGCTCAAAGATAAAGAAGCCGCCTTGCCAGAAATCGTCAAGGCAGCGGGTGGCAGCCTGGATGGGCTGCGCCAACGATTTGGATTGGCTACGCTTGGGGAGATGCCGGATGATATCGCCCTATTGGTGTTGAGCAGGAACCTTCAATGAGTACCGGTAGAATTCAGTTCGCCGAGCAAAGCGGTACCTTTGTACTGAAATTCGTCGGTGAAGTGCGCCTGACCTTGTGTTCGGCGCTGGATGCGACGATCGAAAAGATCTTCACTGCGCTGAATTTCTCGGCCATCGTCATCGACTTGACTGAAACCGAGAGCATCGACAGCACCACTTTGGGCTTGCTGGCCAAGTTGTCGATCCTGTCGCGCCAGAAGGTTGGGCTGCTGCCGACCGTGGTCACCACCAACCCGGATATTTCCCGGTTGCTGCAGTCGATGGGCTTCGATCAGGTGTTCAACATCGTCGATCGTCCGATACCGTGCCCGGAGTGCCTGACCGACCTGCCGTCGCAGGACCAGAACGAAGAGGTGGTGCGGTCCAAGGTGCTGGAGGCGCACAAGATTCTCATGGGGCTCAATGACTCCAACCGCGAAGCCTTCCATGACCTGGTAAATGCGCTAGAGCGTACCTGATTCATTGCCTTTACCGGCCCATGGCAGCGGGCTTGCCTCGTGAAGTGGCCGGTAAAGGTTAAAACCATCGCTCATTCCGGCACGACGAACTCTGTCACTTCCCGCCCACCGGCATCCAGCTGAAACACCCGCGCCGGGCGCCCTTGCTCATCAAAGAACACCTGCCCCAACCCCGCACCATTCCACAGCCGTTCCCCCGCCTTGCTATGGCTGGGCGTACGCGGCACCACCTCCATCTCCCGCCGCTTGGTAAACCAGTTGAGCGGCGAGCGTGGTGAATACAGCCAACGGTTCAGCCGGTCGAGCACATCGAGCAGGCGCCTGGGGAACTCGTTCTTGATGCCGCTGCTGGTGATCTGCCACAAGTGCGGGCTGCGCTGGCGATGGCGAATCAGTACTTCATACACGAACGAATAGTGCACATCACCGGAGAGCACCACGTAATGCCCCGGCGTGCGCGAATGGCGGAAGATATTCAGAATTACCTGCGCGGCGCCGCGGTGGGCCATCCAGTTCTCGGCATCCACCAGCAACGGGTAGCCCAGCCAGCTAAACACCTTCTGCACGGTTTCGATCAGTTTTACCCCGAAGATCGGCGCGGGTGACACGATAATCGCCGACGGATGATCGAGCAGCGCCTGCTGCAGCTCGCTCAGCGCTTCCCAGTCGAGTAGGCCGGATGGCTTGGCCAGGCTGCTTTCGCTGCGCCAGCGGCGGGTGCGGGTGTCGAGCACCAGCAACGGCGGGTTGCTGGGCAAGCTGTACTGCCAACCCTGGAACTTCAACGCTTGGCCGATCAGTTCGTCCTGTGCCTGGCTGTCCAGCGTTGTACCTGTCAGCACCTGGCAGCGCTCTACCAGCCCCGCGCAGCCATCGGGGTCGTTGCCCCAGGCCTGGCACAGCAAGTAGCCCAGCAACGCGTTGCCGATGATGCGCCGTGAGAAGGGGTGGCCATAGGCGGTTTCTTCCCACTGTGCCGAGAGGTTCCAGTCGTCGGTGATGTCGTGGTCATCGAAGATCATCAGGCACGGCAGGTGGGCCATTACCCGTGCCACCTGGCCCAGGTTGCTGGCGAAGACCTCGATCAGTGGCAGCTCTTGCCGATACCGCGCCTGGCGCTCCTCAGTGAGCCCAGGGGGCATGTCCAGGTTCACCAGGCGCCAGGGCTCGGGTGACCACACCAGCAGGTACATGGCCATGACTTCAGCGAAGGTAACCAGGTGGTTGTCGGCGTTGCTGGACGAGAAGATCGGCTTGCGTTTGCCGCCGAAAAAGCGCTCACGCAAGCTTTCGTTCTGTTCTTGGGCCGGCAGCAGGTCCGCACGGTGGTAATAGCTTGCCGGATGCTGGTACAGCGCTGTGCTGTCGGCCACCACCGCGCCATCGAGCTGTTCGTCGAACAGCCTCAGGCGCTCGATCAGGCTATGGATGGCCCGCAGCATGGGGCCGGCAACATCGTCGGCATACACCTGGTCACCGCTCATCAGTAGCACGGCAGGGCGCTGTTCGGGCTGTTCGCACTGTGCCAGCAAACGGTCGGCGCAGAGCAGGCCATCCGCGGCAGGGTGGTGCGGCTTGCGACAAGAACCATGCAATAAATGGTCGAGGCGGTCCCGCAGCACAAAGCTTGGGCGCTGGCAGCCTGGGTAGAGCAGGTGGGGTGCCCACTCGGCGATGCCCTGGCCATCGATGCGCAGGTCGTAGCCCAGCGCCTGGTTGCAAGGGAGGGGCTGGGCGAAGTGGATATCCAGCAAGTGGATAAACGCGTGCTGGCCTATCGGGATAACTTGGCAAGTGGCGTTGGCTGTACACGCTGCGCCGTCCAGGGTGAATTCGGGTTGCAAGGGTTGCGTGGCGACCAGCCAGATGGCCAGACGCTGGGGCTCTAGCCGGCGCAGTACCGGGCCGGCAAGAACGAGGGGTAGGGATGAGGTCATCAACAGCTCTGTTGGCTAGACAGCCCATCCACGCGTGCAGCGACAGCACTGCACCGGTGGCAGCGGGCTTGCCCGCGAATAGGCCATCGAATTCAAAATACCTCTGAAGCCTGGCGCTGTTCAGCGCCAAACCAAAAACGGGCGGAAAATGCTGAACATTTCCCGCCCGTCAGGCAAACCTAATATGTATCAGGCTTTTTCAGCCATAAGTTTCTCCAGCTTCTCCTGATCGCGGGCGAACTGGCGAATACCCTCGGCCAGCTTCTCGGTGCCCATGGCATCTTCGTTCATCGCCCAGCGGAACTGGCTTTCGCTCAATACCTGCTTGGCCTCGCCAGCGTTGCCCGGTTTGAGCACGCGCGGCAGCTCGCCCTGATCTTCGCTCAGTTGCTGCAGCAGCTCGGGGCTGATGGTCAGGCGATCACAGCCTGCCAGCTGCTCGATCTGGCCGATGTTGCGGAAGCTGGCGCCCATGACCACGGTGTCGTAGCCATTGGTCTTGTAGTAGTCGTAGATGCGCGTGACCGATTGCACGCCCGGGTCCTCGGCGCCCACGTACTCCTTGCCGGTGCTTTTCTTGTACCAGTCGTAGATACGGCCCACGAACGGCGAAATCAGGAACACCCCGGCATCGGCGCAGGCCTGAGCCTGGGCGAAGGAGAACAGCAGGGTGAGGTTGGTCTGGATGCCTTCCTTCTCCAGCTTCTCGGCGGCGCGGATGCCTTCCCACGTGGAGGCCAGCTTGATCAGCACGCGGTCTTTGCCGACCCCAGCTTTGTCGTACAGCGCGATCAACTGGCGGGCCTTGGCCAGCAGGGCCGGTTCATCGAACGACAGGCGGGCATCCACTTCGGTGGAGATTCGCCCAGGGATGGCCTTCAGTATGCCCGAACCCACCGCCACCGCGAACTTGTCGCAGGCCAGATCCACATCGCCATTGGCATCGCCCTTCACCTGCTTGAGCAGTTCGGTATAGCCGGGCATGGCAGCCGCCTTGAGCAGCAGCGACGGGTTGGTGGTGGCATCGACCGGTTTCAGACGGGTGATGGCGTCCAGGTCCCCGGTGTCTGCGACCACGGTGGTGAACTGTTTGAGTTGTTCCAGCTTGGAGGTCATGGGCGTGCTCTGTCCTGTGCAATGACTCGACATTACCCGAGCCCCGGCGGCCGCTCAAGGCCCGTCGAAGCCGGGCGTGCAAAGCGGCCTTGCCGGGGCATCGGGCCGGTCGGAAAGGGCTGCGAAAGGTGATCATTCGAGTCCCCTCCCGCCGCGAGGTTCCCAAGTCTGCTGGACTATCTGCTTTTCAGCGCTTCGCCCAAGGTGCCGGATTCCCCTTCCTGGAGCCGTTTGCCGTCTGGCATGATGATTTCCAGCGTGGTCCCCGCAGGGCGCGGTGCTGGCTGTGCCGCCCGCGCCTGCGCCTTCCTCGCTTCAACCCTGCGCTCGATCATGGTCGGGTACTGCGAGGCCACCAACAGGATGATGGCGACCGGAACAAAAATCGCCAGTGCCACGCCCCAGGTGCTCTGTGAGCGAGTGCGCCTTTTCAACGCCCCTCCATCAGTTCCGCCGCTTGATCAAACACCGCCAACGGCTCCGCCGCCTTGTGAATATCCGCCGACAGCAACTGCCGGAACCGCCGCGCGCCCTTGAACCCCTGGGCCAGCCCCAGAATATGCCGGGTGATGTGATGCATTGCCCCACCACTTTCCATATGCGCCACGATATAAGGCCGCAGCAGTGCCAACGCCTCGCTGCGGCTGACCACCGGCGCCTCGCTGCCAAACAATTGCTGGTCCACGTCGGCCAGCAGGTAAGGGTTGTGGTACGCCTCACGCCCCAGCATCACCCCGTCGAACGTCTCAAGGTGCGCCTGGCATTGCGCCAAGGTCTTGATTCCCCCGTTGAGCACAAATTCCAGGTCCGGGAAGTCCGCCTTCAACTGCGCCGCCACGTCATAGCGCAACGGCGGCACCTCACGGTTCTCCTTGGGCGACAGCCCCTCAAGAATCGCAATTCGCGCATGCACGGTAAAACTCCGGCACCCGGCCTCACGCACCTGGCCGACGAAGTCGCACAGCTCGGCATAGCTGTCACGGCCATTGATGCCGATGCGGTGCTTCACCGTCACCGGCGTCGAAACCGCATCCCGCATGGCCTTCACGCAATCGGCCACCAGCGCCGGGTGGGCCATCAGGCAGGCGCCGATCATGTTGTTCTGCACCCGGTCGCTCGGGCAGCCGACGTTGAGGTTGACCTCGTCGTAGCCGGCCTCTTCGGCCAGGCGCGCGCAGGCCGCCAGGTCAGCCGGCACGCTGCCACCCAGTTGCAGGGCCAGCGGGTGCTCGGACACGTCGTGACGCAGGAAACGGTGGGCGTCGTTGTGCAGCAGGGCGCCGGTGGTGACCATTTCGGTGTAGAGCAAGGTGTGCTTGGAGAGCAGGCGCAGGAAGAAGCGGCAGTGGCGGTCTGTCCAATCCATCATGGGTGCAACGCTGAAGCGGCGTGACGGCTCAGGGCGCGTGGTTTTTGGCTTGTAGCCTGATTTTGCGGTCATTTCGTTCAACGTGTTTTGTACCAATTTTCGGGGGTTTTGGGGCGTTTTTACCAAGCGCTTGGTACAATGTACCAACCGACAGACGACGTGTACCAATCTCAGATGGCAACGATCAGAACGCGTAAAAAGGCCGATGGCAGCAGCAGCTACCTCGTCCAGATCCGCATTAATCGCGACAAGGTGACAGTCTACCAAGAGAGCCAAACGTTCGCCCGCAAACAGGCTGCAGTGGCCTGGGCGAAGCGACGGGAAACCGAGCTGTCTGAGCCTGGTGCTATCGAGCGCGCCAACCGGGTAGGGCACACGGTCAAACATATGATCGACCGTTACCTGGTCGAGGCAGAGAAAGCCCGGCCTCTGGGCGAGACCAAGCGACGCACGTTGAACGCCATCAAGAACAGCTACCTGGGTGAGATGGTCGATTCCGACATCAGCCAGCAGGTGCTGGTGGACTATGCCCTATGGCGTATGAGCCCCGCAGGCGGTGGCATCAAACCGCAGACAGCTGGCAACGACCTGGCTCACCTGGGTTCAGTGTTGTCGCTTGCTAGGGCAGCGTGGGAGTACGAGATCAACCCCCAAGCTATGCCCGACGCACGCCTTGTCCTGAAACGCCTCGGCTACAACATGAAGAGCCGGGAGCGGGATCGCAGGCCAACCCTTGAAGAACTCGACAAGGTGCTTGAGCACTTTTTCGAGATGCTTGCACGACGTCCGACTGTCATTCACATGCCGAAGGTCGTGGCGTTTGCCATCTTTTCTACGCGTCGTATGGACGAGATCGCTCGCATCATGTGGGAGGATCTGGATGAGCACCGCCAAGCGGTGAAGGTGCGGGACATGAAGAACCCTGGTCAGAAGATCGGCAACGATGTTTGGTGCCATCTGCCGGATGAGGCGTGGGCGATCGTGCAAAGCATGCCGCGTCAGTGCGCTGAGATCTTCCCTTACAACACCGACTCAATCGGCACGGCCTGGTCCAGGGCGTGCAAGATGGTTGGCGTTGAGGACCTGCATTTTCACGATCTGCGCCACGAAGGTGTGAGCCGGTTGTTCGAAATGGATTGGGATATCCCGCGCGTATCGAGTGTTTCCGGCCATCGTGACTGGAACTCGCTACGGCGTTATACCCATCTGAGGGGGCGTGGCGATCGATATATGGAATGGACTTGGTTAGACCGGATTATCCAGGCCCCAGTCACCCTCGGCGCCCGAGTTGAGTAGTTGGTTGGGGATGCGCAGAATTGACCATCACTTGTACTCGTCGTGACTGGTCGGTTGCATCGACCTGATCAGTCCATTGGATGGTTTGATTGGCAGCCAGCGGCCATGATCTGCCCTGCGCCTAACACCCCCTTGGGTCGGGCCATATGTTAGGAGTGGCCGCTTTCGACCCAAAGCTGCCGGTCAGCACCGGCAGAAGTGGCCAAATGCAGTCATGGGATGAACTAGAATATCCGCGTGCTTTACGGCGGCCATACTAATTACCAGAATGAGATGACAATGAAAATCAACTACCGCGATGTGCGTGAACCGCACTGGTCCAGCAGCGAATGCTCCTCTATCAATTGCCAGGTCTTCTTTGAGCACCTCGGGCAAGAAGTGCCTTTTACGGCCTCCCCGTTAGACTCAGAACCCCACGGGAGAGAAATATTCGAGCGATGCGTATCCGGTGAGTTCGGCAATGTAGCTCCGGCGAAACTCGACGCACCGTCACTAGTACATGAAGAATTACATCCGCCAGCCTTACCTGTCGGGTGGCACGATATCCATGAGTTTCTCGAAGAGGCCAATCGCGAGAACGCCAGCGGTACTGAGAGAGGGCTTGTTCTCGTCTGGGCGTCAATGGTGGATGAAATGCTATGTCGGCTACTAGAGCAATTTCTCGTTGAAAGCACCATTACGAAGGACATGCTTCGTGGAGGCAGCGGACCGCTCTTTGCCTTTTCAGCTCGAACGAAGGCAGCTTTCTCACTCGGTCTTATTTCGAAAGATGAACTACAAGCAATTGAGGTAGTGCGAGCAATTCGGAACAGCTTTGCACACAAGCTAGGAATTTCACTCGCAGACACCTCCTTGCACGACAAATGTAAAGACCTTTACCGAAAGACCTTTAACGACAATTACACCTTTGATGCGAAACACTATTACTCGCAAGCTTGCACCAGGCTGCTAATTATACTAAGTGGCAGGATTGCATCTATTGCACAGAACCGCCGTCTAGAGCATACAGATCCTAGGCCAATTTATGAGCGTTAACTTGACCTCGCTTGCCAACAAGATGACTTTTCGCTGATTTGGTAGATGCCACGATTAGTCGGCTTTGGCCGTTCTTTGCTCGCCGCCACCGGCCGCTTTGGGTCGATTGCGGCCGCTCGCGACCGTCCGCTTTCGACCCGTAGCCGCCGTTGGTAGAGGGTGGCAAACGGCCAGTTTCAGCCACCCCGGGTTGAATTAAAGTTTTTCGCGATCTCCAGCTAGGAACACAGGCAGCCACAAAAGCAGGAATCGACTTCTGTACAAAAACCAACTTAACGCCTGCAGCAAGATTTGCTACAAACAATCTAATTTGTCCCCCCTTTCTCGGAGGTCTTTTCCTGCTTCAATAGCTCATCAAAGTCTATGCCGAATCGTGACTCTAACTTTTCAAGAGCGTGTTTGATTCCTCGCATAATGTAAAGCTCATTCGCCCCAAAAGCATAGTGAGCAGAACTAAAACGATTTTCGCCGAGAATGCAGTATGCTATTTCCCCGCTAGAGCTCATCGTGAACGGGAGCTTTCCTCTGTATTTCTCGCGCTCGCCTTCAGCATTGGTGAAACGAACTGGGTAGCGAAAATCTCTACCTTCCCCCTCCCAAGACCCACCAGGCCCGAAGTTCTGAATATTGCCATTGTAGCATTCGCTTCCTATCTCAAACTCGATCTCGTGCAACAACCTGTAAAAGTCAAAAGTCCTTTTTTTCATGAGTTTTCTCTAACATCAATTTTTGATTAGGCTAGTGGCCTGCCAAAGACGCAGACTGAGATAGTAGGCCAGTGCAGGCTCCATAGTCCAGGAAACTACGTTGGTGCTGAATGAATCCCTTGCCGACGTCCGTGACCGGCCGATAGAGGATGGTCGCGACTTACAAGGGTGAGCGGATGGCGCACTCGGGCAGCGTTACCCGATTTCAATTGATGTGGGCTGGCGTGCAATCACGGAATTTCGCGGAACCGCCCCATCCGGGTCTCAGTAGGTCGCGGATGTCTATTGAAATAGAGATGACGAAGCAAGGGTGATTGAAGTGCACCTGTCTGGGCAGCCCCCTGAAGAGTTCAATAGGCATCAGCGCATGTATATCGAGTCAGGCGTTAAATCGCTATGGTTGGCGTCTAGACTCAATCGAAGCAGGCTCGAACCTTCTTTTATTCTTTCAGCCTTCGAGCTTGAAATGATCAGCGATATATCTATACCAATGATTAAGAAATTTGAGGTGCCGCTACCGAAGCTCGTGAGTTTCGTGCTATCTGGGCGGCCAAGATGGAAAAGAGCAATTTACCTTGCTATACGCGGAAGATGTGTGTTGGAGTTGCAATGTGGCGATACGCAAGGTTCGTGGCTTGAGACGGTTCGACGCGGAGGAAATCACTGATAAACTTCTCCTTGATGCGAAAATGCTGTCGGATATCCGGGGTGTCATTGGTAGCGATGCGCTAAGGGATTTAGGTTTGTGTGTTATTAAATTTTCCGAAAGTGAATCAGAGGATCTTGTCCTGCCATTGAACTGCAATACATGCCGCACACTGCGGGGTTCTCGAGAACAATTGGGCGCGCATGGTAAGGAAAAGTGAAAATTCAAAATTTTTTGAAGTTATTTGTACAGTCCCAAGAAAGAGCAGTGGCCATTGGGGAATTCTACCAAATGCAACTAAGGGATTCGATACCGGCTTGAAGTCTCTGACAGGCGCTGCCTGGCTTAAACGTTAGTGAGTGACGGCTTTCAACCCAGAGCTGCCTGTCGTTTCGATCAGGCAGCGATTCAACGCAGGCGTTTAAGGTGCCATAGGTTCGGTGCAAGAGATTGTCCCTCAACAGTTTTCATCAGGGGAAGTCGCACCTTGGCTCGTCCGCCAATGCGGAATCCCCCCAAGTAGGGGGATACAGCCCCACCTGACGATGAACGAAGTATCGGCTTCTTCGGTCTGAGTCATTATCAGGAGGTCGACTGGCCATTCGGTCCAAAGTTCACGACACATTTGATAAATCAAAATGCCGTCCTCCTGCGTCTCGCACACGACTAACAGATCGACATCGCTGAAGTGTTTTGTGCTCAAAAAAAATGACCCGAAGCCGAACCATCTTGCATTAGAGACGGATGATTCGGTCAGATCTATAACCTTCGTGAGGCATTGCAGCAACTGTGCAACACTCATGGAGTGTGTAGCCTGCGGTAGAAATCATTCCTCTGATCGTACAACTCAATGCCCATGGATTTTGCGGCGTCGTACGCTTCGGGTGTAGGCCCGCCATTGGGGTTGGTCGCAAAAATTATCGAGACTTGACCGTGCTGAGCAACTGCCGCTCGAATCATGACACCTGTCAGTTCATAATCATTCAAACCGGCAATCAGAAGGGGCTCGCCGTTTTTGCGGTGGAACTCATAAATCAAGTCAGTAATACGCACCAATTTATGCAAATTTTTGTGCTGGGACAGTATCGTCTTGAAGTATTTAGTTTCTGCGTGCTCATAGTCATTGAGAGGCTCCTCATCTCGTCGGCCACTGATGGCGCCCATCAAGTGTTTCACAGGGCCAAAAGCAACTCCCTTATCTTGCAGAAGGTGGATTGCTGAGCCTTGCCATACTCCGACCTTCGGAATATTCGCTATGAACTCGACTCTTGGATCTGCATCGAGCAATCTTTGGATATCTGATGCTTCAACCTTGTTTATCGAGAGTACACCTACCCGCACAGGGGGGAATTTTTCCGTGTGCACTAGGAACGAATATGGAGTGACGGTCTCCACTCGTTGTACAACTTCAGTCATTCTGGCAATCATGCTGCTGGCAAAATTTGTGTTGTCCTGAGGGCTCCGTGCCATCGTCTTATCTCATCATCTCGTTCATTTTGATCGGAAACCGACTCTGGGCTCCGGCAGGGATTTTGGCAATATGTCGAGCTTCAAGGTCATAAACATGCTGCCTGAACAACTCCAGTGTAACTTCCTCTTCCTCAGTCATAAGTCGGGTATTCGCATCGAGGATGCTAAGGACGCGACGAGAATTAGGTATGATCTGCTCGACCATTTTTAGCTTCCATTGGGACGCCTCTTCCGCCTCAGGATTGTAGCGATACTCCAACTCAGGATTCAGTTGCTGATGGATCATCCGATTCTGAAGCATCAGTGGCCTGATTGCCAAAAAGGTTTCCTCTCGTGTCGAAAACTTTTGGGCTCCAAAAAGCTGCGCGAGCTTTCGTTCGTGCTGCTGCTTCCACCCAATGACCGTGCCATCTGGGAAATCTTGCGGTGCTTTGTCGATCATCGTATGACATGTAGGGCACAGCAGAATTAGATTTTCAAAGGCTCCGCGCTCTTCTGCTGACATAGCAGGGTTTGCACGCGGCCCATCGTTATTGGCCGCAAAAATGTGGGCCATTTCAGCGAGGTGGATTACCTTGGTTCCGGTATCTCGAAACAAGGGGGTGGTGCACCCTGGCCGCTGGCAGTAGCCAGCAGACGAAGCAAAGAGCCTTTTTTCTGTCAGCTTATCCGGTGCTGCTTTGCCGCGAGAACACGCCACGATGCCATCCTTTAGATTTGATGCCGGTCTAAATAGCCAGTGGATCCGCGGCGCGCGAGTGGTTCCGAAAATCACACAAGCGAACAAATATAAGCGATCAATAATACAAACACTAGTGAGGCCGCAGGCCCCCTCTGCGAAGGGGCTCGCGTCGACAGAGGACTGCGATGAGTTTTTCCGTCGCATTGTCGATGGGATGATATTGCGCCCGGAACAAGGAAACTCTACGGAGCATTGGTAGTACCGCTTTTGGACGATTACTGCCCTTTGCAAGAGTCCGCTATGGGTCGATAGCCGCCGATCGTAGGCGGCCATCGACGCAAGGTGGCCAAGGTGAATTCGACTGGGCGGAAGGGTGGGATGTAGCGGTTTGTTCCGGGCGGACGGCTGACACTGATCAAGTGCGATGAAATCTCCGTATCAGTCTGCGCGTCACCTCCTATTCAATTGCGCACACTCTTTGCGCGCAGCATCCCGCTGCTGGTCCAGGTAGAGAGCCAGATCGGCAATGTGTATGCCTCGGGCGCTTTTCTGGCTTGGTTCTAGTCGGGTGATGGGCAGCTTGATTTCCCCCGCCAGCACCTTGCGTTGGAATACGAGCGGCGTGAGGTGCGTGAAGTAGTCAGCGCATACCTGGTCGAGCGAGATAATCGCCATGCCGTTGTACTGCGCCATCAAAACAAAGGCTGTGTTCACGCGTGACCCTCCTGTTCCTGCGAATTTGTCTCTGCGTTGCTGGGGCGAGCGGATTGCCGACCCTCATTGAACTGGCTTCGCGCCTGTTTGCTGGCAAGGTTGAACAATTCGTCGGCGGTAACCGGCGCTACGGACTGCTCGAAGTTGCGCACTGCCTCAAACCGAGTTCGGTACAGCCCGGCCTGGCCGAGCCACGCGACGGCGTGATACTCGGCGTCGGATACGGGGCAAGGTGTCGCAAGGCGCTCGCCTTGAGAGCCGAGTTTGCACTTCTTGCAGATGTGATAACCGCCGTCGTAAGGGTCCACTGTTTCCCAGAGATGCTTGTGCGTGGTTATGCGGCCATCAACGAGGCAGCTTCGTTGGATAACGGTGGTCATGCTGCAGCCTCCGCAGTCGGTGCCGTGGCTGGGGTGCCGCGCAACTGGGCGTGAATGCGCTTGGCGAGCGAATCAACACAGAGCGCCTGTGCTGTGGCCAGGCTCGCCTGTTGATCCGACTTCAAGGCTTTCATGGTGCGATGAGCGAGCTGCAGTGTTTCGCCGACCTTCGTCAGCAGCTCGTAATCGGCCCTGGTCACCGGCATGCCAGTGTAGGACATGATTCGCTCCTCGAGCTCGCTGATGGTGAGCTTGAGGTTTGCCGTGGTCTTGAGGTGCTTGCGCTGGTCGGCTTCGCGTTGTACGGCGAGTTCCGCCAGTTCTTCGTTAAGCGTTTTGATGCGCTGGGCATGCGTGGCATTGCGTTCCGCCAAGCCAATTTCCTTGCCTTCTTCACGTGCCCGGCGACGGGCTCCAGCGAGCAAGTAGGGCAGGATCGCCAAGATGAAGAGTAAGACGATCCCGGCGCTGAGTGCGTATTGGAAGGGTTGCATGTGCTGTGCTCCGAACTGCCCGCCATCGGTGTAAGTGAGAGGTCGACGGCGAGCTGGTTGCCCCTGTAGACCGGGGCCGTCTGGTTTAAGCCGTCTGCTTCGCTTCTTCCGCCTGGCTGTCGAGGTAGTCAGCGAGGTCGTGGAGGTAGATCACGTGTTGTGCCTTTGCTGAGTTGTGCAGCTTTTTGAGACTCAGCTTGATCCGGCCTTTATTGATCAGCTCCCTGAAGCGGCGGTCAGTACCGATGTGGGAGAAGTAGTGCTCACGCGCCTGGCCCGGCAGTACGACAGCACCGCCAAGGTGGCCGAGGGCAAGCTGCTGGTCATGCCTCGGCAGGGTGGCAAGACCACAACCGGCAAGTCGCTGCTGGTCGTGACCATCAACAAGACGGACGTCGCCCGGTACCAGTTCCGTCTAGGAGATCGCAGCACGCAAAAGGCTGTGAAGACCCAGCATCAGGACCAGAAAACCGGTGCCTTGAAGGTGGTGCAGCTGGACAACGGCGAGTCGCCCGATGGTCTGCCTCCGGTCCACACCGACCGCCATATCTACCCCAACAAGACCGCCGCCGAGCAGGCCGCCAAGGCGCGGCTGGCCGCGTTCAACCGCAGCACCGCTGCCGTGCGTCTGGAGATGGCCGGGCGTACCGACCTGTTTGCCGAGTGCTCGATCAACGCCCAGGGCTTCAAGGTCGGGCTCGATGGCGAGTACCTGGTGGATGCCGTCGAGCAGGTGTTTACCCAATCCGGGTGGACGACGACGGTCGAGTGCAACGGCGGCAAGAAGGGCAAGGCCAAGGCCTCGGGCAAGAAGAAGAAAGAACAAAAGCCGCTCAGGGTTGAGCAGCTGTAACCCCACGGCCGCACGCGGCTATCACTGGAGAACGCAATGGCTATCTCGGTTCAACAACTGCAACAAATCCTCCCCAACGCCGGCCGCAAAGCCGGCGTTTTCATTCCGGGCCTCAACGCCACGATGGGCAAGTACTCGATCATCACCCCCAAGCGCATGGCGGCATTCCTTGCCCAGGTCGGCCATGAGTCTGGGCAGCTGCTGTATGTGCGTGAGCTCGGTAACGATGCCTACCTGGCCAAGTACGACACGGGGCGCCTGGCGCAGTGCCTCGGCAACACCCCGGCGGCTGATGGCGATGGTCAGCGGTACCGTGGCCGTGGGCTTATCCAGATCACAGGCCGCGACAACTACGAGGCCTGCAGCGAAGCGCTGTTCGGTGACAGTCGCTTGCTCAACACCCCCGACCTGCTCGAGCAGCCCGTCTACGCCTCGCTGTCGGCCGGCTGGTTCTGGCAGCGGGCGGGGCTTAACACCCTGGCTGACAAGGTGCTGCAGGCCGATGACTCGGTTTTCGAGTCGATCACCCGCCGCATCAATGGGGGCCTGAATGGGTTGAATGATCGCCAGGCGCTCTATAAGCGAGCGCTTGAGGTGCTGCAGTAATGTCGCTGAATTGGCGTATCGCCTTGTTGGCCGCTGCGGTCGGGCTCTATGCCGGCGGCCGTGGCGCCTGGGTGTGGCAGGCCAGCGAGTATGGGCGGCAGCTTGCTGACCAGGCCGCTGGTTACGTTCGGCAGTTGGCCGACAAGGAGCAAACCTATCATCGCGAGCGTGAAGAGGCTGCAGCTGCAGCCCTGGATCAGTTGGCGAAGCAGCAGACCCAGCGCCAAGCCCTGGAGGTTCGCCTGCAGGAGCAGGGCAAAACACATTGGCAGGAAATGAACGATGCTCAAAAAACTCAAGCTCGCCTGCGTGACCGGCTTGCTACCGCTGATCTGCGGTTGTCAGTCCTTGTCGACGCCGGAGCCTTCGCCGCCCAGGGTTGTGACGGTGGGGTGCGAGAAACCGCCGGCACCGGAGGCCTGGTACATGGCGCCGTACGCGCCCAACTTGACCCAGCGCATGCTCAACGAATTATCGCCATCACAGACGACGGCGACCGGGGACTTCTAGCATTGACTGCATGCCAAGCCTACGTTAAGGCGATTTCAAGTCCCTAAGGCTATGAACGCTTCATAGGCGCGATAAGTTCCGTACCCAAATAAACACAACGACGTCAAACCGAGAAGTACTGAGGCGATTTGCAATGAAACGCCAGCACGGGTTCGCCATTTTCCCTCTTCAGAATAAAGCAATTGAGTGAGGTAAGTCAGGCCCGACGATATGGTTGATAGGAAAGCTCCGACTACAAATATAGTCAGCGGTGCTGCAAATAGAGGAATGTTGAGTCGGCTGACATCCGCGAGTTTTCCGATGAAAGCTAGCAAGGCTACTGCTGCGCCTCCATTCAAGAGGACAATCGCCCGGAGGGCATTCTGGCCTGTCTGAATTACAGACTTGAACATTTCCAGGTCGGCGGAGTGGTTGTACTTCTCTTTCTCAACTTCAGACTGGAGATACGCCTTAAGACGCTCTATCAGAATGCTTTCACTTTCCTCACTTGCACTGTTGATAAACTTATCAAGGCCTGACGTGAGGGTCTCTATGCTGACAGAGTCTTGGCCCTGCGCTGCGAAGTTTTCGATTTCGACTTTGAGTTGCTTAGCGAATTCTTTAGCACTCATCAAAACTCCCCAATCTTCGCTAAAAAAATGAAAAGGAGCGGGCCTGGTTGGATGCGCCAACATCCGCCCAGGTCCACCGAACCCGCAGACCTTTCCTGCAAGTCCAGCCGTGGCTCCTGCCTTGTGCACAAAGCCCGGCGAGCCTATCACCTGTTCATCTATACAGTAAAGACTTGCATACCTATGAGCTCTCCTATCATTCCCTGGATGGGTGGCAAACGCCGCCTAGCCGACCGCTTGATCCCTCTCTTTCCCCCTCACGAATGCTATGTCGAAGTCTTCGCCGGTGGTGCCGCGTTGTTCTTCATGCGTCCCCAGCCCGCCCCGGTGGAGGTGCTGAACGATCTCAACGGTGACCTGGTCACCCTTTATCGCGTTGTGCAGAACCACCTGGAGGAGTTTGTGCGCCAGTTTAAGTGGGCCCTCAGCTCCCGCCAGATCTTCGAGTGGCAGAAGATGACGCGCCCTGAAACGCTAACCGATATCCAGCGCGCCGCTCGGTTCTTCTACCTGCAGCA
Source organism: Pseudomonas sp. 39004 (assembly GCF_028682155.1). NCBI lineage: Bacteria > Pseudomonadati > Pseudomonadota > Gammaproteobacteria > Pseudomonadales > Pseudomonadaceae > Pseudomonas > Pseudomonas sp. 39004. Next base: position 7,373 of record NZ_JANIAG010000032.1, on the reverse strand, counting down.
GCATGCCTTCGGCGGCAAGGTCACCGGGCAGACGTTTGGTACCGCGACCACAGGGCCGGCCATCAACCTGCTGCGAATCGAGGAGAATTTATCCGCCGCGTGGCAACGCCTGGCTGGTACCTATGTTGAGAATTTGTCCTGGCTCGCCTGCGCCGAGCGCTATGATCGAGCGCATACCTTCTTCTACATGGACCCGCCGTATTGGCAGACCGCCGGCTACGGCGTCGACTTCCCCTTCGAGGAGTACGAGCGCATGGCTGACTTCATGCGCCGGTGCAAGGGCAAGGTGATGGTCAGCATCAATGACCACCCGGACATCCGGCGCGTCTTCGAAGGCTTCCACTTCGAGTATCTGGATATCCGCTACACCAACACAAACCAGCGGCAGTGCAGGGCTGAGGTGACGGGCGAACTTGTGATCATGAACTGGCGGCCAGCTGCGCTGGGCGGCTTGTTCTAACCATTGATGCAACCGACGGGGCCGTAAGCAGTGTAACTAGCGCGTTGATATGGCTCCGTTCATTTTTGTTAGCACTTCCAGAGGCTGCAGTATCTAGCCGATTTCAGCAACGCTGCCTACATCCTAGGGCTAAGCACCAAGGGTTACAGGCATTGGTGGTTGATTGTTGTTATCCAAGTGTATAGCAGTCTTTGGGGGATATTTGGATAAGGTCGGATTCGGTGATGTTAATGTTCAAGTTGTTCGCTCTAAATAGGGCTTCGACTTTGGTTTTAAGGTTTTTATTTGAAAGCTCATCCTCTAGACCTAGTTCGGTGCCAAAGCGCTCCATGTGTAAGCTCCGCGTTTTGTAAATTTTACTGGGAGGTGGGGGTGCCAAAATGACTCTATGAATAAAGCTATTGAGGTCTTTGAGTTTGAGTTGTTGATTGTCTTGGTTGTTTATCGTGCTTTGGTCGTGTTTATGGGAGAACTTAATGTCGTTGCTCTCCGGCCAAAGCATAAAGCGAACCTCGTTTTCGTAACTGAAATGTAGCGCTTTAGAAAAGTATGGGCGCATCACCAAGTCATCTTCATGGAAGTGCGAGGTTCGATGGTCGATGTATTCGACTTTTCGAATTGTGAGGTTGTATCCCTCGGGTAACTCTAGATTGTCTACGATTGCACCTGCAGTGGTTTCGATGCAGACTGAGTTTCCTATGGTTTCTGCGCATTCCTGGCAACCTTTGTCATGGCGGCAGTTGCTGCCGGAGCTTCCATAAAGTTGCCACATTGCTTGGCATTCGTGCCCTAAGTCTGTCCAGCAATTTGCATAAAGCCATGAGCTAATGTTTTTTAAGAATGCGTCGCCATCTAATTTTTTTTGAGTTCCAAGAATAGAAGGAAAGGTGTTCTCAAAAATTTCAGTTTCAGACTTTCTTAGAGCTTGTGTTTCTTCTTCGGTGCGAGGGGAGACGCTTGGCCATCTTTGCATGGCTAAATCGAAAATAGATAGGGAATTGCTGATATTGTGGTAGTTTCGTCTGTTGATGCCGCCTTCCAGATGATCCTCGAATTTGTCGAATCTTGAGAAGTAGAGGGATTGATTCTTTATTAGGCGTTCAAAGTTTTGAAAGGACAAATAGCGTTTTACGGTTGTGTCTCTGGGTATTTCAATTTTTACTTGCCCCATTCTAGTGCTCCAGAAGTCGACGGTAAATTATGTGACTTGTTAATTGCGTGCGGCAGTGCGGCAGCCTTGGCATGCAAAGCTAGCATAGTCCAAAAAAGACGGTTGCTGAAGGTCCATGTTAGGCGAGTGTTTGCCAGTCGAAAATTATGAGTCGGGATTTCATGGCAAACATGGGAGATTGGAGTGGTTGTTGTACCCGGCTACTTGGAGCGCATGATTATTACCTGCAGCTTAGCTGGGGAGCAGCCGGCTTGGTCACGGTTGCGTGTCGCTAGCCAGCTCGGCCAATCGCTGGCTTGCGATGTTGTCGACAAGGATCTCGATGCGCTCGATGTCGGGACGAGCCAGTACGCGTCCCATGTCCAAGCCGAGACAAACGCCCTGGGCGTTGGCCTGTGCGATCAGGCAATTAACAGGGCTACTGGCAGCTTCGATCGATGCGAGAACCAGGTTAAGGCGCATCTGAATATCCGGTGGTAGCAATAGGCCGGGTGCCAGTTTGCCGCTACGGAAGCAGTAGCGCTGGGTCATGACTGGCTACTCAAGTTGGTGGTGGTCGTCGCGGCTGCGCGGGTCTTTCGTCGCCCCGCGACAGTTCTCACCCTTGAGTGGCGGGTGGCCGGGGAAAAACACCAAGCCTTCAGCCTCAAGAGCAAATGCCAGCGCCTGCATGCTGACTGGGTTGAGTTGTGCACCGTTCTCAAGCCGCTGGATGGCTTGAGGGGTAACGCCGGATGCTGAGCTGAGATCGCCGATCTTCCAGCCCAGTAGATTACGGGCAGGGGCGCAATGAACGTCCCTAAAACTGAGTGGCAAGTAATCCATAAGCCACGCGATTACTTCGGTCTGTTCCTCGTCCAAGTTGAGGCGAAGCGGGTACTGATCAAGATCGTGGGAGGTCATGGCAATACCGTCCTATGCTGTATATCCAGACAGTATAGGCGAGGCGAATATCTTGGCAAAGGCTACGACACAATGGGGCAGAAATGGGGCAAACCGCACGCCATTTCATGCCAATCTATGCCAGTGCAAACCGTAGTGCCTGAATGTGAAAAGGCGCCCAAGTCCCTGTGCTACGGGGATTGGGCGCCTTTTTTGGGGTCTACTGCAGCACAATTGGTGTGTGTAAAGAGCGTAAGCTCTCCTTAGGCCGGTTCTTGATCAGTAGGATCTGGTGTCAAGCCTAGGATATCAATGACTGAATCCGCAATATCAGGGCTGATCTCGGTTACCCATTTGTTAACAAGCGACAAATAGAAGGCGTTAACGTCGTCGTCCGAAATGATCCACCGAATTTGATTGTTATCAATTGCTGCTTGGAACAACCGTTCCGCATCGTCTTTTGTCAACTGATCTAGATAGCGCGTGGCATTTGCTACCGCCCAGTGAGTAGTAGAAAAGCTTCCGCTTCCTTCTAATTCCGATATCGCCTCATCTACTGGTTCGCGTGGAAGCTGGGGGGCTGCAGGTGGCGGGAGCGGATTATCAGTATCTACCTCTGGAGCTGGCTCTTCGTGGGCTGGTGGTGGCTCAGCGGCTTCCGCCGCAGGCTCTTGTACCTCAGCCTGCGGCTCTTCAATGTTTTCGGGTTGAGACTGAAGGTTTTTGTAATATTCAACAACTTCACTTATAGTTTTGAATACCGTCAACTTCCCTTGATTTTTCGTCTCACTCCACTCATCGGAAAGAAACGATAAGGGGCGTATAGTTTTGTCTGTTGTCAAAGGTGAAGCATAATCTCCGTCTTTTGAGATTATGAATAAGTCTTCGTTTGGGGTGCGGGCGAGAAGTGTCTCCCAGATATAGCGGTCCCCGATATTTCCCGCCTTGCCTGGGGGGTTGCCTTTGTGCATTCTAACAATGGCCTGATTGTACAGTTCATCGTCTTCGGGATGGCGAGTGGCTCTTTCAAATAGCTTCGTTATTTTTGTGTCAACTTCTAGCTGGTTGCTCAATGCAAGAGATGCAGCGTTGGCTATCAAGAGTTTTTTTGCTTGTTTTGCACTTTTTATCGCTTCGTCATACTGTCGAGCAGCTTCTGTGCCGCGCATATGATGCGGGACGCCTGTCGGGAGTTGAGCGTTATTGAAGTTGTTTATTGCGAATTGAAGTTTTGACTCTCTGTTGCGCTTAAGTTCGTTCTCGACTTGCTTTGGCAAATGGAGTGTTATCGCATCAGGAGAGACAAGCTCAGTGAGTTCGTCGAGTATTTCGAGTTTGTCGTCTGAAAATTCATAGAAGTTCAGTAGGATGTTAGTATCAATGAATACCTGTAAAGCCGGCATCTGAGATGGTCCTTCAGCAAGATGGTGAGCCGACATGGCGAGTGTTGAGCTTAAAAGGTAATCGTCCGTGACGACAAGAGAGATCGTGTGAGAGAAAGGCTCTCAAACGTTGAGGATGGTACAGAATTGGTACAGGGCTCAATGCTATGGCATAGAGGTCTTGAAATTCGCGGCGTTGGGGGAAACTATGCCCAATCCATCACATGGAGCTTAGCCACTGTCCATTCTCGATTCTGGTGCGAGGATATGAGGCAGGGGGTTGCTTGTGGGAAGATCCACTTCCGACCCAGAGCTGACAGTGGCTAAAGGCAGCATTCGGCCAAAAGTAGTCTATCGAGACCATTAGCTATCGCAACCCAAGGTTGACAGAAAAGTATTCTGGCCTCGCCCTACCGTAAAACTCACAAACCGAGCGCCAACGCTGCAAGCTTCGCCACCTCAAGGGGGGCATCCGGCTCAATGTCGTCCTCGAGCATCCAGGCTGCTGACAACCCCGCCCATGCGAGCACCCACTGCAACAACCTGTGGCGATCAATTTCGGAGGCGTGTGCCACGACCCCTATACGGCGCTCGAAACACCCTGGAGCCAAAGCGCTTTTGCTATCCGGATTGCAGAAAATATTCGCGTAATCGAAGCCGCGCTCACCGTACAGTCCCTTAGGATCGATAGCGAGCCATCCCTTGGCGCCAAAGTCCAAGACATTTCCGTGATGGATGTCGCCATGCAGTACCGTGACTTCGCGAGGTGCGCCTAAAAGTTGGCGGGCGGTTTCTGCACACTGTTCAAAGACTCCTCTGTGCGTTGCCGCTGCGCTCCATAAGGCTTCGAACCGGTTAACCAGGGGGACCAAAGCAGGCAGCGGTTTTGTACTTGGTATGTGGAGGCGGCGGACCACCGAACAGATAATACGAGTAGCCTCGTCGTCCTGGCCGCAGCTCACCATGTGCGCCAGGGAGACCGAGCCGTTCGCACGCTCCATGAGTAAGGCCTCACCGTCATGTGCCAGCACTGGAGCTGCTCCTTCACCGTCCCACCAAGCCATGAGCAGATTGCCTGCCCGCTCTTCCAGCGCTTGCGAAATTTTGAGCATGGCTGGTAGGCCGTGGTGGCGAACGGGCAGTAGATGTCCATTCAGCGAGGCGAAAGCATCACCGTCGATGGTCAGTTCCCATCGTTTCAAGTATTGATCAAACATGAATTCATTAACTTTCGCACTTTCCGGAGCAGCATTATGAATGATTGAGACGTGAGACTAAACGTCTGGTTTTGGCGGGCTGCTGCCTTCTCCGACCGGCCGCTTTGGGTCGTTAGCTGCCGCAACGTCCGTTGACCGTGGATGAAAACTCGAGTAGGGGGTGGTTCAAAATTGGTAAGAGAAGGCGGTGGTTGCTCTGTAACCTTTTGCTTTAAAGGGGCTGCCATTAATTGGTCCAATCCATCACGGATTTGGGGGCTAATTTCTGCATCCATGGCAGCAGTCGAGCAAAGCAGACGCAGATCTGAGCGGGTAGACTCTTGGGTGACCCATTGGAATTGCGCGAGGCCCAAGTGTGGACGGAGTGGTAAAAATCCGCAGAGCATGTGTAGACGATGCTGAGGTGTTAGGAGTGATTGGTCCTGCTGCTTATGCAGCGTCCTATCATTACCTATGGAATGACTGCGTAGCTTTAGCCCATCAACTCGATACCTTTAGTACGTCAGCATTTTTGATGCTGCTGCGACAAGCTGAATCAAGGCTTTGGGTAGCCGAGGTTGCTGGGGTTGTGGTTGGATTCTTAACCATGATGGTTGACTCTCGAAACCCGATCACGCACGAATGCGGGGGAGCGGAGATTTCTAGGATCTATCTTCTACCGGGCAGTCAGAAGTCGGGGTTAGGGTTTCGACTTGTGTCTGCAGCAATCGAGCACGCGAAAGAGTTAGGGCTGACGCACGTATGGCTGGATGTAATGGCGTCTGCAGTAAATGCAAGAAACGCCTATCTCAAGTGGGGCTTTTCAGAGATAGGAAGTAAAAATTTTCCTCGTCAAGTCAAAGCGGAGTATTCTTAAATGGTTGTACTGAGGATGGACCTCCGTACCAGCGTCTCGTAGTGGCGCCTGGTCTCAAAGTGTAGTCGTACCTTTCGCTGTCGACCTCTGAACGAAAAGTGGTAGGTTACAGCTCGGCGCTAACAGGTGAAGTGGTAAAAAATTGGTACACAGTCTGATGATGATCAACAGAGGCCTTTAAAATTAAGGCTTACAGCGTGTGTGCGTCCAATCCATCACCGAAAAGGCTGATAGTTTCGTATGATTGGCAGCAACCGACCCGAAGTGGTCGCTGGTCCACTCCAGGCATTCATGTGCCGTATTTTAATTGTGCTGGATATCGTATCCGAGCCCAGTTTCTCTGCAACGCAGTCGCTCGACTGTGGAAAGTCTAACTTAGTTAGACCTATATAGTTCGCGCTCAATCTCCCCTTTGTAGAACCGGGTATGGCCGCCTTTTGATGGGAAGAGGCGGCGGAAAAATCAGCGGGGATAGATCATCTTACGATTGCCCGATTGAGCGTGGCTTGGTGTTTTATGATCCAGGCTGCACTGCGCGCTCTCCACGATATACCCCAGAGCGGATCAATCTCTTGGCTATCCATCGTCACCCGCGCCGCAATTGCTTCGTTCGCGGCACTGAAAATGGCAAAGTCCCTCACTTTATCAATGAAACCAGCGCGTTGAGAACGGGGGACACCATATCCATCGAGTAGCAACCGCATTTGATGAGCACGGACTTCAATCGAGGGCAGCCCCTGCTTTTCAGCGATGTCGTCATCTACTAACTGAGCGTTTAGCCAGCAGGCTTGTGCGAGTTCGATCAATGGGTCAACGGGGCCAGCCTCTTCCCAATCAATGAGCGCAAACGGTAACTGATTACGACATACGATATTCCAAGGGCCCGTATCGCAATGGCCTATTACTGAAGGGGTACCCAACCCGCGGCCAAACCATGGACGCCATTGAGCGTTATCTGGAGGTACAAAAGTATTAGTCGCCAGGTGCAACTCTCTCAGTATGCGTCCCAGGAGCGGTAGGGCTTCATCTTCCCAAGGCTTAGGATGGACAAAATCACCATCCAAAAACGAAACCATTTCCCGTCCTTTGGAATCGAGGCCGGTACCTACCAGTCTTGGCGAGTATTCGAAGCCGACTCGCTCCAAATGCTCGAGCAGCGCAACGGTTGTCATTGACCAAGGAGTAGGTGCGCGGAAAACAACATCTCCCTTCTTCGTTACCAAAGATCTGCCCCCACCCTGAAGAATAGTCTCCAATTCGTCCAAAACTTTTACCTTCTAAGTTAACAGCATCTGTCCAGGTTACGAAAAACTGGACAGGTTAACCCAATGAGTAATCTCGGCTTCTGGCCAGTTGATGTGGTTAAAACCGTAATAACACGTCCATCGTTGAGATCGGAAGAGCA